>JAADFS010000160.1 GCA_013152795.1 Deferribacteres bacterium | reverse complement strand
TGCAGGCATTTCAACAGCAGGTCTATTGCAATAATCCCCTTCCATGTCTGTTTCGTAAAGTCCTTGCCTATGATGCCGAGGTCTGAATACAGGGACTCGTCCTGGTTGGGTGAGTAAATGGGAACCCGCGGGAACCCTATCTCATCAAGCACGAGCCTGTGCAGGATATTGTATTGTCCGAAACGGCACGGCCCTGCCCCTGAAGGCATGAAGAACACCGCCCTCTCGGGGTCGAAGTCGCGGGACATGGTCTTTTTCACCATGTCGCCCGTTGTTATGGCGCAGGGATAGCACTCCTTGCCGGAGACATACCGCCTGCCGATCTTCACGGTCTCGCTGTCCGGCGGGTCCATTACCTCCGCGCCCAGGCCGCACGTCTCAAATGCCGCGGCCAGCGCAAAGGAATGATCCGACATCCGCGGGATGTAAATGATCTTGTTATTGGTACCCTTTTTGATGGAAACGGGCTTTATCTTTGCGGGCTTGTTTACAGGTATGTCCTTTCTGCTGCTTATGCTGTCCAGGAATGCCTCGCATCTCGTTATCACGCCTGCATCCGCGCTGTGCTCGTCTATCTCGATCTGGAGGAACGGCTTGTTCGCCATCGCCTCGGCAAAGAACCTCTGTATGAAGGAATCGGGCCCGCATGAGAAATTCCCTATGTAAAGCGCAAACAGGCCCGGGATATCCCTGATTATCTCAGCGGCCTTCAGTATGTTCTGTCCCGACCTCCAGTACATGTTGGTCCACTGCCCGGAGATGTCGACGAGATTCAGCGGCAGAAAATCCATGGGGATGGAGAACACGCCGAGTGCGGCAAGCTTCTTTGGAATCTCGAGGTTGATCCCCGGATCAAAGGCGTTATATGAACGGCCGACTATAACGATCGCCCTCTCCGGCAGGTTCTCAAGGACCTCTCCTCCCCGCTTTTTGACCGCAGCGGTAAATTCCTCCTGCGCCGCCTCCGCCTTTTCCATTGCATCCCTTATGGCGGCCTTTGATATGTTGAAGCGTTTCAGATACTTATGTATCTCGTTTATGAGATATGAAGTGCCCCGTTCAAGGTTGATCACCGGTTTCAGTACGGTTATCTCATTCTTAAAGGCCGTCTCCGCGATATAGGGCATGGTCTGCGCGTAGGGACAGGCATAACTGCGGAGCGTCTTGCTGTCGGGATTGAAGTTGATGAAGCTCGGCAGGAAAACCGCGTCCACGTCTTTGTCAATCAGGTCCCTGATATGCCCGTGCGCCACCTTGTGGGGGAAACAGCTTTCGGACAGGACATTCTCAACCCCCTTGTTTATAATCTGCCTGTTCGTACTGCTTGAAAGCTCCACCTTGAAGCCGAGCTCCCACAGGAGCGTGCTCCAGAACGGCAGGAAATCATGGAAAAAGAACACCCTCGGCACGCCGATACGGACCGTGCGCCTGCCGTTTCCTTTCTTGAATTCCTCCTCGTACCGCCTGTGGGCCCGGGTGAGAAGCTCTTCCCTCTCCGCAAACAGGTCCGGCATTGTACGGGTGTCTCCGTAACCCGCCTTCCTGCGCTTGACATCGTATTTCTCGCACCTGCTTCCGTAGTAAAGCGCCTCTTCCTCGCCTTCGAGCTTCACCCTGTTTATCTCGCACATATTGTCACACCCCTTGCATTCAAAGGACTTGATTTCATAGTTTCTCTTTGAAAGGTCAAATCCCTTGAATTTGGTGGTCCGCCGCCCGAGGCCTGTGCCCCCTGAACCGTTGTCCTTGTTTCCTGATCCTGAACCCTGAACCCTGAACCCTGAACCTTCTTTCATATGCTTCTTTGCTATGATCGCCATGCCGATGGCGCCTGTGACATCATGATGCGGCGGGATGATGATGTGCCTGTCCAGGTACTGCTCAAATGCGGCTGCAACGGTCTTGTTGAAGGCCACGCCGCCCTGGAAAAATATTTTCCCTCCGATGGCCCTCTCACCGACAACCCTGTTTATGTAATTCTGGACAATGGAGTATGACAGCCCTGCCACGAGGTCTTCTTTGGGCGCGCCCCTCTGCTGTCTTGATAAAAGCGAATTCTCCATGAACACCGTGCACCTCTCGCCGAGGGAGCACGGGTTGCGTGATTTGAATGCAGTAGTGCTGAATTCCTTCTTTACCGACAGGTCGAGCTTTTCAGCCTGTTCCTCAAGGAAAGAGCCAGTGCCTGCGGCGCAGGCCTTGTTCATCTCAAAGTCAACGATAATGCCGTCTTTTATTGATATGTACTTGGAATCCTGCCCCCCGATCTCGAAGATCGTATCAACCTCGGGGTCTATCTCAACAGCGGCCTGTGCCTGTGCCGTGATTTCATTTTTCACAATGTCTGCTCCCACAAAGTCCGCGATCATGTACCGCCCTGATCCCGTTGTGCCGACACCGCAGATATTCACCCTGTCGCCTATCTCCCGTCCTATTTCATCAAGCCCTTTCTTAACGGCCTCGATCGGCCTTCCGGCGGTCATGAGATACCTCTTGGCAAGAAGCCTTCCCTCTTCATCAATCACGGCAAGGTTCGTGCTGATCGAGCCCACGTCTATCCCGAGATAGGCATTGACCTTTTTCCGCCCGTCGGTTTTGTGAATGTAATATGAGACCTTGTGCCTTTTCTCAAATTCCTCGATATTCTCGCACAGCGGCTTGTGCCCCCCGCCGTCATCCCTGAGGGATGACATGAATTCCCTGAGGCGCTGAATGTCAAAAGGTGATTCAATCCCCTGCTCCATATCCTTGAGGGCAGCGCCTATTGCGGGCATCAGTGCAAAGTGTTCGGGGATTACGAGCTCCTCGACAGCCAGCACTTCCCTGAACGCCCTTTTCACCCCGCTGTTTGCAGCTACCCCGCCCTGGAAACTGATGGGTTCGGGCAGGTCCATGTTCTTACAGATTGTGCCCTTGAAATTCCTTGCAACCGCAAAGCAGAGGCCTGCAACAATATCCTCCACAGGGGTCGCTATCTGTTGCAGGTGGATCATGTCGGATTTTGCGAACACGCTGCACCGGCCTGCTATGCGCGGTGGTTTCTCGGATCTGAGTGCAAGCTCGCCGAATTCCTCGATGCTGAGCTTGAGCCTCTCGGCCTGCTGGTCGAGAAACGAACCGGTGCCTGCCGCGCACACGGAGTTCATGGAGAATTCCTTTACCATACCGCTCTCAAGCAGTATGAGTTTTGAATCCTCACCTCCCATTTCTATAACTGTCCTGACATCCGGGTAGAGTTTTCTGGTCGAAAAGCTGAGGGCCACGACTTCATTCACAGGTGTTATGCCGAATGCCTGCGCAATGAGCCTGCCGGCGGAACCTGTAACGCTCAGGAAAGCACCGGCCGGGGCACTGCTCAGCAGATCATAAGCAACTGAAAGCGGATTACCCTTGTGGCGGACATATTCCGTCCTGAGGATGTTTCCCCCGGAATCCAGCACAGCGAGCTTGACGCTCACCGAACCCGCATCAATTCCGATAAATTTCTTCATAATCTGACTTCCTCCTCCTGCTATCACCTTTCCCTTTGTCCCCCGAAGGGATGGAGAATAACATCCCTGCCTATTCTTCCTTTATTGATTCCGCCTTTTCAGCGATTATTTTCTGGGCAAGGTGTGAAGGAACCTCTTCGTAGTGGGATGCCTCCATGGTGTAAATGCCCCGTCCGCTGGTCAGTGAATTAAGCTGATTTGCATAGGTGAGCATTTCAGCCATGGGTACAAGCGCCGTGATCTTCTGGTTGCCCCCTGCCTGGGGCTCAACGCCCTGAACCTTTCCGCGCTTGGAGTTAAGGTCTCCTATGACGTTGCCCAGAAATTCATCCGGTGTGATGACCTCAACCTTGACAATCGGCTCCAGGAGAACGACCTTTGCATTCGCCGCAGCGTTCTTCAATGCCATGGAGCCGGCGATCTTGAACGCCATTTCCGAAGAGTCCACAGAGTGGTACGAGCCGTCATACAGGGTAGCCTTTATGTCGACAACCGGATAACCGGCTATAAGTCCCCTCTGCATTGTCTCCAGTATGCCTTTTTCAACAGCAGGAATGTACTGCCTCGGTATAACGCCTCCAACGATCTTGTCGACAAATTCAAAACCGCTTCCTCTCGGCAGGGGTTCGATCTTTATCCAGCAGTCGCCGTACTGCCCCCGTCCGCCGGACTGCTTTTTGTATTTGCCCTGGGCGCTGGAGGACGCCTTTATGGTCTCCCTGTAGGGGATCTTGGGGGTCTTCATCAGGACATCGACCCCGAACTTCCTCTTGAGTCTTTCAAGTGTGACCTCAAGGTGCACCTGCCCCATTCCCGCCAGTATCATCTCCTTTGTCTCGGTATCCCTGTGGAATTTAAGGGTGGGGTCCTCCTCGAGCATCTTGTGCAGGCTCGTACTGACCTTTTCCTCATCCCCCCTGGACTTGGGCTCGATCGCATACGAGATCATGGGGTCCGAGAACCTGACGGGCTCAAAGACCACGGGATTTGCAGGGTCGGAAATAGTGTCACCTGTCTGTGTTTCTTTCAGTTTGGCCACGGCCGCGATTTCTCCCGGGCCCGCCTCCTTCACCGGAACCTGCTTTTTGCCGAGGAGATAAAAAATATTCCCGATCTTTTCCTTTTTGTCGCGCGTGGCATTGTAAACATTCGAATCAGCCTTCAGGACACCTGAAAACACCCTGAAAAGCGTGAGCTTTCCGGCAAAGGGGTCTGCAATGGTCTTGAA
>JAADFS010000159.1 GCA_013152795.1 Deferribacteres bacterium | reverse complement strand
GAGAAGTACTTCCAGGAGAACAGGTTTATAGAGGCGATAGAAATGTTTGAGAGGGTTATAAAACTCGATCCGGATAATGTGGATGCATATAATGACCTCGGCCTTGCCTATCATTACACGGGGAGGTCGGATATTGCAGTGGACAGATTGAGAATGGGGGCGGTGGTCGGGCCGTCCTACCAGAGGATATGGCTGAGCCTCGGATTTGTCCTCCTGTCAAAGGGCAAGACAGAGGATGCCAGGCTGGCATTGCAGAAGGCAGTGGAACTGGATCCGGATTCGGGCGCAGGCAGGGAGGCAAAGTCAATGCTTGAGGGCCTGAGATAGCAGTTTACAGGCCTTGCATCAACCAACCTTTTCAAACTGGTCTTTCGACGCGCCGCAGACCGGACACACCCACTCATCCGGGAGCTTTTCAAACGGCGTTCCAGCCGCTACTCCTCCCTCCGTGTCTCCGACTTCCGGGTCATAAATATAACCGCATACCGAACATTCATACTTATCCATTCCAAACCTCCTGTTATCATTTACCTTACAGTGGCATAAAAATATCGCAAGCGGGGTGCCGGAAAAGCTTTATCTGCAATACCTTCAGTGGTAACAGCTCAGCCCCCTCCCCCTAACCCCCTCCCAACGGGAGGGGGGGACTTGTTTCATTCTGCCCCCTGACAACTGCACCCTGCACCCTTAACTCAGAACTCTGAACTTTGAACTCTTAATTTAATTCCGCAGACTCCTCTGCCCGTTTATGTAACATAGCTTATAATACCTCCGTATTCCACCGGCTCAGCTCTGTTTTAATCCCGCCGATGTCCCGCTTTTCATCAATGGCCCTGATAATCTTTCTCCTGCCGCTGATATCACCGTAAAGGATACAGCCTATGATATTGTTTCCGCTGATAACCAGCTTCCTGTAAATGTGTTTTTCTTCATCTTTGCTCACGATTGACTCGAACCTGCCCTCGGCATCTATATCACCGGCTGCGCACAGGTCGATTCCAGCTATCTTTAAAATATTCGATGGTATGGTACCGTTATAAACTGCATCCCCACCGGCCATGTTTATGCCCGCTGTCTCTCCCTGCTTTTCAGAGGCAGGCCATATGCCGTAAAAGAATCCCCTGTGTTCTATCACGTCTCCGGCTGCGTATATGCCGGGTATCGCAGTTTCCATCCTGTCATTGACCGGCAGACCTTTGTTGATTTTCAGGCCCGGTTTTTCCGCGAGCCGTGCATTCGGCCTTATGCCCGCGGATATGATTATCATGTCGCATCTGATCTCACTTCCGTCTTCAAGCAGGAGCCCCTCGACCTTATCGCCGCCTGTAATCTCTTTTGTCTTTGTGCCGAGATAAAAAGTAAAGCCCATATCTTCCATCTGCTTCCTGAGAATTCGGGCGCCTTCCCCGTCCATCTGCCTGGGGAGCAGGCGGGAGGAGAATTCCACGACACTCACATGATGTCCCAATTTTCTCAGGCTGTTGCCGGCCTCAAGCCCCAGCACACCTCCCCCGATCAGCAGTACCGGCCCTGCGTTTTTTGCATAGTCTTTGATTGCCGCCGCATCTTTCAGTGTCCTTAATGTGAATACGCCTTTTTTGTGGGAGCCGGGAATAGGAGGGACAAAGGATACGCCGCCCGTGGCAAGGAGCAGCCTGTCGTATTTCATGGTGTGCCCGGATGCGATAACAACTTCTTTTGAGTCTATGTCGATTGACTCAACCGGACTTTCAAGGAGGAGATTGACCCTGTTCTGCTCGTACCAGTCGGGTTTATAGATGATCAGTTTTTTTTCATCGACCTCTCCGGCAAGATATTGGATCAGCCTTATCCTGCTGAAAACGGGTGGGATTCATCGGTCAGGACTGTTATGTCACCTGCGGCATCCGTCTTTCTTATGTTCAGGGCCGCTGTGGTGCCTGCCACGCCGTTGCCGATTATTATGTAGTGCATTGTGTCCGGTTTACCCTCTCTTCCTGCCAATTCTACCATATACATAATGAATGTCAACCTTAATGTTGCATAAACGGCCAGAGAAATCCGCCCCGCCGGCGGTATTTTGTGCCACTGTTTTTATCAGCCGGATTTTCCAGACATGGATTTTATTTCCGGATTAATGTTATTATTAAGATTGTGTAAAACGATGCAAAACAAGAGAGAAACTTTTACAGAAATCATAGACTCCATACACTGTGTTTCGAATGTTGATGAGGCTGTATCCGCGGTATTGCAGAAATTGTTGTTCTGTCCTTTCTGTGACGAATTCTTCACGGCTTCCGGTGAACTGGTGGATCATATCAGGCAAGAGCACCCGGACAGGCTTGCAAGCCGGAAAATAAGCGTCGAGACAAATGAGGTCGATGAAGATGCAGAGACCATATATATCTGCCCGCACTGCCGTTTTGCCATTGACAACAATCATCCGTCTCCCACATCCGGTATAGTCGCCCATATCGAAAATCACACCCGCTCCATAGATCCGGCTGCAAAGATTTCATTTCAGATTTCAAGCGACAAGGAACTGATCCATACATATGTAGAAAACAATGTGGAGATCAAACTGTTCTGTTGTCCTGTGTGCGCGGACATATTCGGCAGCCAGGAAATGCTCCTGAGACACCTGTCCTTCAAACACTCCGACGCGGATTCAAAAGACGTCCCGTATGAGACCATAAAACTCATCGTTGAATCTGCAAAGGATTTTCCTGCGAAGAAGAAAGTAAAGGCGAAATACAAATTAAAATATCCGTTCTGAGGCGATAGAAACCTTAACGGTTCATAACGGGCATGGCATTTTGATGCAACTTCAGGGTGGGTGCAATGCGCATTCCGGCAGTACTCGCCGGCGATAAAGGAGCGGTTATGCGAAAAGACAAGATGGACGTGATCTCTCTGCCTGTTGAATTCGACAGGTCGGAGATCGACAGCAGGTACAGGTTTGTTGTCGCAGTAATAAAAAGGGCGAAAGAGCTGCACCAGGGTGCCGTGCCCGAGATGCCCACGAGGGCGCGTAAGGTGACCACCGCTGCCATTGAAGAAGTTTTGTGCGGCGCCGTGCGCGTGCTCACGGGCGAGGCTGCGCTGGAAGCTGAAAAGGCGGCAGGGAAGCTTACATATGAGAATATGATGGATGAGGCAAAACAGAAGGTGTCGTTTCCCGATAAACCCACGGACCTCCGGAAGGACCTTGAGGACTTCCTGCTCCGGAAGACTGTTTTACTGGATGAGGAACAATAAGGGAACGTATCCTTGCAACGCGGTGTGAGCCTTTATGCTACGTGACTTTCCTCACATAGATTTCCTCTGCGATCATTGCATCGACCGCAAGGGCTGTCTCGTCGACCTGCAGAACAAACGACGGCTTCTTCTGCTTAAGCTTGATGACACTGCCTGCAACAATGCCCATGGATGCAAGTCTCTCCAACCTCGAGCTGTCGGAGGGAATTATAAATACGATTCTTCCCTTGGAGCCGACCTCAAGCTCCTTCAGTGGCATGACGAGCGGTTTGTATTCGGACCTGTATTTGGAGCAGCATTTTCCCCTCGGTATCGGTTTTCCGTGCGGGCAGGTCGGCGGATGGCCTAAAAAGGAGCAGACGCTGTCCGTAACGGAGGGAGAGAGGAAATGTTCTATTTCACACGCGGTCTCCTCGGTCTCGTACATCCCCACCTCAAAGACGTCGTGGAAAAGCCTCTCCGCAAGCCGATGCCTCCTGGTTAAATCCCTTGCGCGGGATTCACCTTTTTCCTTGAATTCTATATCGTCACCGGATGTGGTTATAAACCCGGATGCCTCCATTTTCCTGATAACATCGCTTACGCGGTCGTCATCAAGACCCTTGAGTACGTCCGCATAGCTTTTGGAGCCCTTTTCCCTCAAGGACCACAGAAGTTCCAGTATTTCATCCTTCAGTTTATTATCCATTGTCTTTCACTCACCCCAGACACCGTCGATTGCCGTTTCACATTTAAAGCAGCGGTCGCCCTTGATTCTGTTCTGCATAACGGTGTAACCGAACCGTTCTATGAGAAGCTCTCCGCATTCCGGGCAATAGGTGTTTTCGCTTCCCTCACCCGGCACGTTACCCTCGTAAACATATCTGAGTCCCTTTCCCAGCCCGGCCTCTCTCGCCCTTCTCAGGGTCTCCACCGGCGTCCGGGGCCGGTCCAGAAGCTGGTATGTCGGATAAAACTGTGATACGTGCCATGGAATGGCAGGGTCTACCGACCTGATAAAATCTATTATACTATTAATTGATTTTTCCGAATCATTATGCCCGGGGATAATCAGGGTTGTAACTTCCACCCATACGCCGAGTTCTTTCATGAGTCTGATGGTGTTTAACACCGGCTGCAGCCTTGCACCGCATATGTTTCTGTAAAACTCGTCATCGCCTTTCAGGTCTATATTGTTGCCGTCAAGGAAGGGAGCTATCATCCTGGTTGCTTCGGCTCCGGTATATCCATTACTTACAAAGACGTTCCTGATGCCTTTTTCATGGGCCAGCCGCGCACAGTCATATGCAAATTCAAAAAACACCGTGGGCTCGGTATAGGTGTAAGAGATGCTTTTACAGCCTTTTTTCACCGCTGTATCAACCACCTGTTCGGGTGTTATATAGTCTCCCGGAATATCCTTGTATTTTTTCGGGTACTGGGATATATCATAATTCTGGCAATGCCTGCATTTGAAGTTGCAGCCGACCGTTGCAACCGACAGGGATGTCGAGGCGGGATAAAAATGGAAGAGGGGCTTTTTCTCTATCGGATCTATATTCAGTGATACAAGCCTGCCGTATACAAGACTGTACAGGGTTCCTTCACTGTTTTCCCTCACCCCGCATATGCCGCGCCTGCCGGCGGCGATGACGCACCGGTGCGCGCACAGAAAGCACTGCACCTTATTATCTTCAAGCTTTTCATAAAACATGGCCTCTTTCATATCATCATTATATCACAGCAGGCACAGGTCATTGAAAGTACAATTCGCGGTGAATCCGTGAGGCTTTGAGGTGCTGCATTCCGGTCTCAATTATGGAAAGTATTCTCCGGCGGCGCTTGCCGGAGCAGCGACGGCGGGGATATGGATACCGCGGATGAATTGTTGACTTTCTATCAACGATAGAACCTTTATCTGCAACAATAAAATTGTTTACAAAAAGTATTCTTATGTTCCGTTTTTGTATTTTTTTTCTTGACAATATCGATTTATGTTGTATAAATTATAATAAGTTATGCTGGAGAAACTCTTCACATCAGGAATCAGAGCTGACATCATGTCCCTGCTGTTCAACAATCCTGAGGAGAGGTTTTACGTCAGAGAGATTGCAAGACTGGTAAACAAGAATCCTTCCGGAGTAAAGAGAGAACTCGATAAATTACAAAAGATGGATCTTGTTCTGAACGAACGGGAAGGCAACCTCAAATATTTCAAGGTCAACAGGAACTCACCCCTTTTCCCCGAACTGAAAGGTTTGATAGCAAAGTCGTTAGGACTCCCGGGTGCTCTTAAATCCGTTTTAAAGGCTTCGGATGCCAAGACAGCGTTTATATACGGAGATTATATAAACAATGCAAATCTTCCCTCACTGGATCTGTTTATCGTATGTGATTCGGACCAAGGCCATATCAAAAAAAGCCTGGGGGAGATCGAGAAAAGATTCGGAAGAGAGATTCATTACACGGTAATGAGTCATTCGGAGTTTAAGACGAAAAAGAAGAGAGGAGACCGTTTCCTCAGGAAACTTTTAAGCGGGAAAAAGATTTTGCTTCTGGGAAGACTGTAAATCTGCTCCCGTAATGCAAGAGGGAGAAGAAAGGGGGTGAAAGAGAATGGCCGCCAAAAAGAAAGCCGCTGCAAAAAAGAAAACTGCTGCTAAAAAGACCACTGCCAAGAAAAAGACTACCGCAAAGAAGAAGACCACTGCTAAAAAGAAGACCACTGCCAAGAAGACCGCTGCGAAGAAAACTACTGCGAAGAAGAAGACCACTGCCAAGAAAAAGGCAACAAAGAAAAAGAAATAGCGCTTCTGACAGCGCCTCAATGCTGAGCTGTCCCATCCGGGCTTACGGAAGGGACAGCTTTTTTTTGGCCTCATCCCTCGCCTCTTATCCTTACGTGGCATGAACGGCAGAGGGAGTTGCGGGGAACAAAGTTCAGAGTTCAAAGTTCGGTGTTCTGAGTTAAGGGTGCAGGGTGCAGTTGTCAGGTGCAGAAAGAAACAAGTTCCCCCTGGCGGAAAGGGATTATGGGGGAGGGGGCTGATTGGTAGTTTGATGCAACCGTAATGTTTCAGACCTGTGCTGTAACCCTTGAGACTCTCGGCGCGACCGCCGGTTCAGATACGATATCCCATGAGTCCCTGCACAGGAGGATCTTCCTGAGGAGTTTTATGTGGAGGGTGTGCCCGGATTTGTTGGCAATTATATGCCCGTAAATGGGCAGCCCTATTAACGAGAGGTCACCGACTGCATCGAGAATCTTGTGTCTGACAAACTCATCCTTGAACCTGAGCTTGTTTCCGTTTAAGACCTCCTTGTCGCCGAGCACTATCGCATTTTCCAGCGAAC
>JAADFS010000158.1 GCA_013152795.1 Deferribacteres bacterium | reverse complement strand
TCCGGTCGCCGTGTTGCCGGTGATGGTGTTGTTTTTGAAATCCTGGTTGGCATTGTAATAATACACCGCGGATGCGTTTCCGGCATGATTGCCTGCAATGGAATTGTTGGTGATGGTGGCTGTGCTGTTTTTAACGTATATTCCTCCGCCCTCGTCGGATGCGGTGTTGTTGGTAATGATATTGCGCGATATGACGGCTGTGCCGTTAAGCCAGATTCCTCCACCTTCAAAGGATGCTGTGTTGTCGATGATGGTATTGCCGGTGATAGTGGTTATACCGGTTTCGATGTAGATTCCGCCGCCATGGGATGCGCTGTTGCCGCTTATAACATTGTTGGAGACGGTGGCGGTACCGCCCATAACAGAGATTCCGTCACCGCTGTTGTTGCTGATAATATTATCTGATATGACGGTGTCTCCAGTGGCGTAGATTCCACCGGCGGCAAAGCCGGTATTGCCGCTGATGACATTATTGGAGATAACGGCTCTGCCGCCCCTGATAAAGATTCCCACAGCGGCATTATTACCTACAGTGGTGTCGGTTATCCTGAGTGTCCCGCTCAGGTTATAGGTATTAATTCCTGCTGCGGAGCTGTTCGTTATCCTGCAATGACTGATAAACGGATGGGCATTATTCATCTGAACGGCACCACCCGTGCTGCCGCCTGCATATTCAATAACAGAATATTCAAGGATGGAACCACCGGTATAATTCCCATCTGAATCATAAGTCGCATCCGCGCTTGTATCAGTGAAAAAGATGTAAGCCCAGTCTCCCGGAGCCGGTGTGGCCTGCCTTGACGTGAAAATGATATTGTCCGTGTCCGTGCCCCGCGCTATCAGGGTACCGTCCACCTGAAGGCCTGTCCCGCTGTCAAACTTTACAGTCACCCCCGGCTCAACAGTAAGCGTCACCCCGCTGCTTACCAGGACGTTTCCGGTTACGATATACGGGCTGCCTGCCTGCGTCCATGTGGTATCACCCGAAATTATCCCTGATACATTCGTATCGGCGGATACCGATACCGGCAATGCAACTGCCAGCAAGAAGATAAACAACAATACCGAATAATTCCTCATACTCTTCATTTCAACACCCCCTTGTTTTGATTCGGACCAGTACGCCTCTTCCCCACGCACTCGTTCCAGTGAAAAATCAAAAGACCGGCCACTCTCAGTGCCGGTCTTTATTATGACCACGCCCGGGGCGCAGCCGCTGTCTTTAACTTATAAATATTCCACCTCTTCCTCCGAATTCAAACCCTGCAACGGCATTAAAATATCGCCTGCGGGCAAGGGAGGCTGCCGGAAAAGCTTTATCTGCGATACCTTCAGTTATAACAGCTCACCCCCTCCCGCCAGAGGAGGGGGGACTTGTTTCTTTCTGCACCCTAAACTCAGAACTCTGAACTTTGAACTCAGAACTTTCTTTCCCCACAGCCTCCCTTGCCCATTTATGCAACATTAAGATTAATGCAAGCGCATTCGGGTACATCCAAAAACAGAAATCAGGAAGGGTCTCTTTTTTCCGGTATGGGATTTATTGATAGTTAAGTTACTTAGGAATACCACTCTTTAACGGCTTTTTTCAATGCACTTATAACATTATTATATTTTCTTATAGTGTCGTCTCGTATCCACAACTCAAATATTACAACTCTGACGAAGCACGGATATAACAAAAAACATGACTCCCCTGCTGCCGGTCTATGATAGAATAAGCATAAAAACTGCCGGCAACAGGGGTATCCGGGAAGGTTTGCGCAGCCCCCCTGCCCGCTACTTATGCAAATCTGAGATTATGTGTGGAGAATATATACGGGGACTGAAATGTCTGTGATGCAGGAAGATCTTGTGAGAATCCGCAGGCTCATAGGGTCTGTCGATAAGGAACAGCTCCGGCATGTGGACTGCTTTATCGGTGAAAACGTGGGCATCTTCATGCCGGTGGGAGGGGCCTGCTTTTATGCCCTCACGCCGCTGCACAGCCATCCTTCCTATATGTTTGTGCTGGCATTCGATGAGCGTACATCCTTTGATATCCAGGGCAAGGTATTATCCGTCGAACCTGGCAGGCTCTTTTCCCTGTCACCGGGCATTGTACACCATGAGCTTCCTTCGGACTTTCCGCCGAGGTATATGGCTGTTTTCATAGACAGGGAATTTTTCGAGCAGGAGCTGGTCAAGTATCCGGTCGGCAATGATATAACTTTCCACGGGGAATTCTCTGACGCGGCCTCCGGCCTTCTGCCCCTGTTGCAGAGATTCATAGTCGAGTCCGGTAACAGACTGCCTGGCTTTGAAACCGTCCTGGAAGCATTAAGCCTGGAAATCTGCCATTCCATTATCCGAAGCATCTTCAGATTCACTTCTGAGGCATGCGGGATATCCTCACGAATGGAGATTGACCGCGCCGTCAAGTATCTGCATATAAATATCGCCGAGAAAATCAGTGTTGAGAAACTGGCGGAAATCGCCCACATGTCCCCCTCGCATTTCTCCCGTACCTTCAAGCATGAGACAGGGCGGTCACCTATGGATTACCTTAGCCTGATACGCACGGAGCGGGCCAAAAAGCTTCTGGTCGCAGGTGATAAATCCATAACGGACATTGCCTTTGAATGCGGCTTTAACAACGTCTCTTATCTGTCGGCGTGTTTTAAGAAAAAATATAAAATAACACCTTCCGCTTACCGGAAAAGCCTGAGAAAGGGCATCATTTCTAAAAAAAACAGTTGAATCCCGAAAGACCGCCCCTGCCTTTAAGTTGTAAGATAGGACCTGAAAACAGTAACTTTCCGTTAACCTTAATGTTGCATAAAACGGAAGGAGGGCCTGCCGTAACACCTTTATAAAGCGATGGAATATCGGAAGTAAGTCTTTATTGCGGGAAATACCGGAAAGTGAAGTTCAAAAGGACGTCAATATGCTGTGCAGAGTATTTCCTTAAGGTATCGCAGATAAAGCTTTTCCGGCAGGCCCTCCTTCCCCGGCGATATTTTTATGCCACTGTAAGCTGAAAGGAGGTAATCATGTCTCTAAAAGATGTCTTAAGCTTTGCAAGGGAAAACCCCGTGTGCACCATTGCCACAATGGATGGGGACCAGCCGCGTGTAAGGGCGTTCCTCACGGTGCTGTTTGATGATGATAAAATCTACTTCACGACGGCATCAACCAAGAATGTCTGCAGGCAGATAATGAAAAACCCGAAGATCGAACTCTGCTACTGTTCCCGGGATTTCAGCAAGATGATGCGGATTGCAGGTAAGATCGAGATTGTCGATGACAGGGCGAAGAAGCAGCAACTCCTCGATGAAAGGGACTACCTCAAGATGTTCGGCGGCAAAGCCGATGACCCGAGGTTCATACTCCTTCGCCTTTCCCACGGCAGGGCGCGCTTCTGGACATTGAAGGACAATATGAGAGAAGACGGCAACGAAGCCATAGAATTCTAAAGGACATTCAGGACATTACAGTGGCATAACGTATGCCGGAAAAGCTTTATCTGCGATTCCCCTCTCCCATCAAATTTTTCTCCCGCGTAAACTATTACGATCTGTCAAGCTCAAATCCGCGGCGCACCTCTGCAAAGGGCAGGAGGGTTTCCCATACGCTGGCGCCGCCGTGGGTGTACCTGTCTTTCATCCTGTTCCTGTCCGTAAACCCGTGGTCGGATAAGATAAAAAACGACCCAACATCCTTAAGCTGGGGCATAATGGCTAACGAAGCGGTTATACCGTATGTTTTCCAACAAATTCAAAGAGTACCCCGCAATCCTATTCAACAACAAATGCCCATTGTCCCTAAAAAAGAAGAGAAATTGATATAATAGTATTGTAACAGGAGGTGATCCAAATGAAATTTAATGTTGTTCTGCAGGAATCAGAAGATGGCGGATATGATGTTACTGTTCCTGCTCTTGAAGGGTGTTTTACACAGGGAGATACAATGGAAGAAGCGATTGAGAATGCCAAAGAAGCTATATTGTGCTATCTTGAAGGTCTCGAGAAATTAAACGAGATTAAAGCAACCCCTGATCTTACCATTAAAGAAGTAGAGGTTGCTATTTGAGCAAGACCTTTTCCGGCAGGCAATTGGTCAGGGCTCTCCGCAGATCCGGTTTTGTTATTGACCATCAAAGAGGCAGCCATATTTTCCTGCATAATCTTGACAAGAATATTTCCGTTATAGTCCCCAATCATAAGGAAATAAAAAAAGGCACCCTCAATAATATCATCAAGAAAGCCGGCCTCACTATTGAAGATTTACAGAAGCTGGTTTAATCTCCTTTTCATTTAACAACCCTGGAAACAACCATTCTGACCGGCAAGCTTGTCTTCTTTATCATGAGGAAAGGGATCGCAGATAAAGCTTTTCCGTGATCTCCTTCACTTATAACAAGTCCCCCCCTCCGCCAGGGAGGGGGGGGACTTGTTTCATTCTGCACCCTGACAACTGCACCCTAAACTCGGAACTCTGAACTTTGAACTCAGAACTTTCTTTCCCCACATACTCCTCTGCCCGTTTATGCAACATTAAGGTAAAAAACGGTCTGCAACTTATTATGCTCCAGGCTGAACCGGGCAGCAAAAGACTCCTTGGTCAGGACGGCTGCATGGAAGCCGACAGATTCCTGAAATAAATCTCACAGGTCAGATCACCATCTTCTCCATGCGTTCTTTACGCTTTTTCCAGTCAGGCAGGACCAGTCCAAGAAGATTGTAAAACCTCCTGTCATGTTG
>JAADFS010000157.1 GCA_013152795.1 Deferribacteres bacterium | reverse complement strand
GACAACCTGTTTGACAGGGAGCCGGAGACGGGACGGCGCCTGCTTGCCCTGATCACGCAAAACCTCGCAAGGGCCAATGAGAAAATCACAGGGGGAAAATAATCCGTCAGGATATCACGGGTTATTTGTCGTAATGGCACTTCCGGCACAACTGGAGCGCGCCCTGCACCTTGAAGGCCCAGAGATGGGGGGAATCCGAGGCATGGGGGTTATGGCAGCTTGCACATGTCAGGTCCCTGCCCGTCCTTACAGGGTCCTTCCTGTTGCGTGTGGGGTGCCCTTCGGATGATGAAGACTCTGCAATCACGTGCTTGCCCGTACCCTTTTCAGGATGGCAGTTCACACACAGTTGCCATGTGGGTTTGAAAAGGTTGAAGGGGTTTTCCGATGCGTGCGGGCTGTGGCATATCGTGCACTTGCCATTGGTAACCGGTCCGTGATGGTACTTCATGGAAAGCCATCTGTTTTTCTGCTCAACGTGACATCCGTAGCATACCACTGAATCGGGCTTTCCCACGGAATACCGGGGCGCGGATTCGGGGTCGTGACAGCTCAGGCAGCTCCAGACAGAGGCCGGGCCGTGAACATACGGATACGCCGTCAATGCCCTGTGGCAGGAGTAGCATGTGGATGTGGCGGCTATCACGGTCTCGCTGTCAAATGCATCCGCGGAAAACGTGGCCGGGCTGATGGGCTTCCTGTCAAACACGCCCGGCTCCAGGGCATGGCATTTTCTGCACGCCGCATGCTCCCCGGAGTGGAAATATACCTTTTTGAAATCCTGAGGCGGAACCCTGTATTTGCTTATAAGGTCGGACCGGCGGAACACACTTAAGACGGCCCTGTCCACCACGGTTTTTTCTTTTAACGCTGCTATCTCTATGTTGTTTAACCCCGGCTTTAGCGATACGGTGAAACACACAAATTCCCTCTGTACGGCAATGTGTCTCGTCCCGCCCTTGTTTGCAGTTATACTGATCTCATCGGCGGCACCCCCGGGCACGCCCAGTGATATCCCGATGATGCCGTATTCCATGATTGTACCCCCCTCTGGAGGATAATGAATGGAGATCACCCCCTGGCCGCCTTCAGCGCTTACGGCGAATATAAGAGAGCAGATAATGGCGAGATAAAAATTCCTTACTGGCATCTGGATATGGATGACGGAAGGACCCGTCTCTTGATGATTTTCTCGACGGCCTTTTTGTACATTTCCATTGACCTGTCCTTTTCGCCTTTAAGCTCATATGCCCTGCCGAGTTCATAATATGTCATCTGGGGATAGGGGTTGGCCACTGCTGCGTCATTGAGGACCTCTATGGCCCTGTCGACCTCGCCTTTTAAAACAAGCGCGCCGCCCAGCCCGGTCTTCGCGTCCTTTGAAAGAGGCTCCAGCTCCAGCGCCCTGTTAAACGCCTCAAGGGCCTTGTCCGCCTCTTCTGTCTCAAGGTAAAGGAATCCGAGGAGAATGTACGGCTTCAGCCTTCCGGGGCCTGCTTCAATGGATTTCCTGACAGTATCTATTGCCAGTTCATGCATCCCTGCTTCCGTGAATTTCACGGCCAGGTTGTAGAGTCTTGACGCCTCCAGCACGGACCTGTCTTTTTTCTCCCTGTGAACGGACAGGGCCTCTTCAAGCTCCCTGTCGTCCGTCTCGCCGACGGCGTTCCTGATATATTCTTCAAGTACCTTTTTATAGGTAAGCGAATGCCCCGGGATGTCGCGGGCGAGAATGCCTTCTGAGTTGATGATAACGGTTGTCGGATAGACCCTTATCCCGTAACCGCCGTACACATCCCTGTCCGTATCCACAAGCACGGGATAGGTTATCCCGTTGTCCTTGATTATTCTTCTTGCATCAACTGCACTGTCGCTGCCCGCAATCACGCCCATGACCTCCACCCCCTTGTCCCTGAACTTCCGCAGCATCTCATTGCCGTCCTTCAGCGCGAGAAGAGAGCGTTCCTGGCCCGTCCTCCAGTATATGAGGACCACGGTGCGGCCCCTGAATGAGCTCAGTGATACCTTGTCGCCTTCAAGGGTGCTGAGGGTAAAGTCCGGCGCAGGACCGCCCGTCGGGATGCTGATGGCATCAGATACCGGACTGAAGAACAAAATGAAGGCAAAGAAGAAAATAAAGAGGCTCATCCATTGATCTCCTTCTGCACGCGGTCGTATTTTTTGAGTTTGTGGCAGCCCGGGGCGCAACTGCCGCCCGTCTCCGTCTTTCTGTAGTTGACCGGCAGTTCCCACGAGCCGAAGGGCACGGATTCCCTTATATGTTTAGGAAAATTGCTGGCGTGGGTCTCATGGCACGCCCTGCACGTCCTGCCTTTTATGGGCTTGTTGACATGCTTGAAATGCAGGTTCATATCGCCGTTCCTGAAGTCCGTCAGTTTGGTGGTCTCGGGGTCAAGCACGATGGTCTTTTCGTGGCAACTGAAGCAGAGGTCATAATTGCTTATGCTGAAGGCCATGTAAAACGTGGGGGGATACGGTTTTCTCAATATCCTGAAATTGTTTGAACCGTGGGGATTGTGGCAGGCCGAGCAGTCCTTCTGTTTCACGGGGCCGTGGTGGTTTTTATTATCCGCCAGCCATTTTTTCATGTTCATGAGTTTACCGCCGTCTGCAAGCCTGTACTGTCTGTCATGGCAGTTCAGGCACAGGTCCATGGGCTCCATGAGAAGGTTCTTGGGAATATCGGACATGTGCGCATCATGACAGTTAAGGCACGACCTGCCGGTCTCAACAGCGCCGTGTTTGACGGATACGGTGCTTATCTGCTCTTTCTTGTCCTTATGGCAGTTCAGACAGAGCGCCGGCACCCTGGACCGGAGCATGAACTGTTTTGCGGCGGAGTGTGGGTTATGGCATTTTATGCAGTTGTCGGAGACGGGTTTGTGGACAAACGCCGCCTTGTGCAGGGCGTCCGCCTTGTCGGTATGGCACATAAAACACAGGGCAGGCCCTTCGGCACGGAGATTCTTTGCGTAATCAGCGGTGTGAGGCTCATGACACGCTATGCATCCTCCCACCGCAGCGGGACCGTGCACGAACTTGCCCGCAACCAGCTCCTCATCGTGGCAGTCAAAACAGAGGGCTCCCCCCTTTCCCAGCAGTTGAAACTTGTTCGGGGAGCCGTGAGGGCTGTGGCATGCCGTGCATTCACCGTCGGCGACAGGGGTGTGAGTGAATTTCTTCGGTTTGAATTGCTCATGGCATTTATAACAGGCCGCGGCCGTGTCCTTTATCTTTGCAAACCTGTATTCCGCCGGCCTGTCCCTGTGCTGTGGGGACTTTCCATGGCATACAGTGCATTCCCCGGCAGCCACAGGCCCGTGTACGAACCTGTCCTTATCCAGCGTGGCGTGACATTCAGATGTAATACATGAATCCCTGGCGGGTGGCTTGGCTTTCTGGGATGTTTCCCCTTGCGTTGTCTGTTGTGCAGGTGCCGCAGTTGCTGAAAGACCGGCAATTGTGACTGCAGCAAGTGCAAGCAGAAAGGGCATGACCGCTGTTTTTTTTCTCATGAATCCTCCGGTAATCTGGTTTAAAGGAACCGCCCATTGAACCCTCCGTTAGCAATCGATAAGTTTTATTAATATACTTATTAGCTGTACTTTTTTCAAGTTATTAACGTTACCTTGTGGCATAAAATAGGGGTAGAGGAGTCTGCCGGAAAAGCTTTATCTGCGATTCCTTCAGTGCTAACAGCTCAGCCCCCTCCCCCTAACCCCCTCCCGCCAGGGGAGGGGGGACTTGCTTCATTCTGCCTCCTGAACTTTGAACTTTGAACTCTGAACTCGCAACCCGTAACCCGCAACTTGGAACCCGCAACTCTCCTGCCATGTATGCAACATTAAGCTTAACGTTACCTTGTGGCATAAAATACGGCCGGCGGGGGATAGGGGAGTCTGCCGGAAAAGATTGAAAATGTGGAGAAGAAGAGTGGATTATGCATGATGAAAAAGTCCCTGTGGATAATCCACCGCCTTGGCTCAGGAGCCTTTTCCGTAACCTCCCGAGGCCCTGTAATCATCCTTTAACTGCTTGACGAGCCTGTCCCTTTTCCCGTACAGTCCGGAACATGAGCGGGGCATGGATTTATTTAATACATAGCTGACGAACAGGGGCAGCATCAGGCTGCAATCCCCGTAAGAGACTATCGTCCTGGAAAGGGATGCAGGATCGATCTTGCCCCATGATACGGCCTCCGAGGGGGTTGCGCCGCTTAAACCGCCGGTATCCGGACGGGCATCGGTGAACTGGATAAAGAAGTCGTGCCCCTCCTCCTGCAGGCCGAGGACCTCCTGTATGTGCGGCTCGGTCTGAAGAACAAAGTTTTTGGGGCTGCCTCCGCCCAGTATCAGGACGGCGCTCTTACCCCCGTTCTTTTTGATGTCATAGACATAGCTTGTCACCTCGTTCAGGTCACGGTGAGTGTCCAGTGAAATGTCTATACCCTGAAATTTCAGTGCGGCGATATTCATTCCTATGCTTGAATCCGCAGGTGAGGAGGTGTGCACAGGGACGCCTGCCTCGTATGCAACGGCCAGCAGGCTCTCCTCCTTCAGTTCGGGCTTTACGCGGCAGATCTCTTTTCCCAGCAGTGCGTGTATATCCGCGCTTGAACATGTGCCCGGGAAACCGGCGCGTCCCCGCCGGAGCGTGTCACGGACGAAGCTGTCCGTATCCAGCAGTGCCTTGTAATCAAGGAAGATATCATGAATACGGATTATGCCGTGTTTTC
>JAADFS010000156.1:2140-6903 GCA_013152795.1 Deferribacteres bacterium | reverse complement strand
TGCATACATAAAGGGTATTATCCTTGCCCTTTGCCGGCCCTGTCTTTTTTCCTGAAGTTTCCTGAAGGCGCTTTCCCGGCCCGGCACACCCTCGATGGTGGAAAGTAACACATTGTCATACCTGCATGACAGGAGATTGTCCAGCCCCAGGCAAAGTATATTTGCAGGGTCTGCCGCAAGGGGTGTGCCGTGCGCCACCAATATATTGATCCCCTCTTCTGAAGGCAGGAAGTCCGCTGAAACAATATCCAGTACCTCCCCGACAAAACGCCACCTGTGCAGGAGGGTCTCTCCCACTATCGTCCTGAGCCCCGGGAAGCCCTCACATACCTCTGTCAGTATCTGATATTCGGTGCCCGGAAACACGTGCAGGGGCTGCACCACCACCCTCCTGTATCCTTCTGCCTCCAGGGAGGCAAGCGCCTCCGTCACCCCCGGACGGCCCGTCTTTTCCCTGATTATCTCGGATGTATAAGCCCAGCGGATATCAAACCCGCTGAATTCCTTTTTCACCAGGTTGTCAAAGGCCGTGTAAACCACACTGCCGCGCGTGCTCGTTCCAAAGGCGGCGATAAGAATCGCCGGGTCATCCTTGAGCGTTCTCTTCCTGAGCTTTCTGTCTTTCATAAGTCCATTTCTCCTGTTTTATTTCTCCTCCTTACAGTGGCATAAAATACCGGTGTTCAGAGGGTGCAGTTGTCAGGGTGCAGGAAAAAGATAAAATTTCATTCTGCACCCTGAACTCAGAACTCAGAACTTTGAACTCGCAACCCGCAACCCGCAACTCTCCCGCCATTTATGCACCATTAAGGTTTGTATCTCTATCCGCAGAGATATGCATCACAATAGACGCCGCTGCGGCAGAGCAGTTTTACCGTCTTGGAAGTCTCTGCAACCACCCTGTCCAGTGGATTCAGTATCGCAGCATCAAGCCCTGCACCTGCCATTACGCCGAGGGCGGTGTTGTTGATGACACGCCTGTTTTTCTTACTGATTCCCTGCGAGATATTGCTCAGGCCCACGAGGGTTTTCACCCCCGGGATCATTTCCTTGAAGGCGTGAATACTTCTGACTGCATTAAGCAGTGCATCAGTGCTTAATGCAAGCGGGGACAGGACAGGGTCCATGTATATGTCTGAAACATCGATACCGCGTCGCGCCGCCTGTCCGGCAATGTCCACGGCTGTCACACACCTGCTGTCCGTCTCTTCCGCATATCCGTTGCCCGGTACGGTCATGCCGATAATACGCGCATTGAACTCACGTGCAAGGTCAAGAAGGCTCTCCATCCTCTCCCTCTCACCGGTGACCCCGTTTATGACAGCCCTGCCTTTATGCACCGCAAGTCCCGCCTTGATGATCCCGGGTGTTCCGTTGAGACAGAGCGGCACATCAACATGCCGCTGTATGGACATGACCAGCTCCTCCATAATCTCCTCTCCGTTCCTGAGGTCAGGGCCGAGATTTATATCCAGTGCATCCGCCCCTGATTCCACCTGCAAAATGGCAAGGCTGATCACCGGAGACAGGTCTGCCGAGACTATGCTTTCATAAACCGTCTTGTTCAGCACATTGATCTTTTCACCTATAACAAACATAATGGCATTGTTCCTCCTTTGTGATATTCCTGATCCCGTAGCTGCTGAATCCGCAGAGAGTTTCGTAAAGACGCCCGAGGTTGATTTCCCGCGGGGCAAGGTCTTCGCCGCAATCCGCATACGGCCTGAATGCCTGCAGAAAGTAGTTCTCCGCCTTCATCATATGCAGCTCCTCCGCCATCTCTGTTATGTCGTCACTGCCGAGGCCGCTGAAGAGAGTGGTCCTTACTTCATAAGGAATGCCGCTTCCTGTTACGGCGGTAACGGACCTGACAATGTCCCCTGTATCAACGGCTGTGCCGGCGGCCATGTGATACATCCTGAGCGGGGCCTTGTAATCCACGGCAACATAATCAATCAATCCGGCCTTTAATAATCCCTCAAGCCGTGCAGGGTTTGAGGCGTTGGTATCCAGCTTTACAGAAAAACCCATGTCCCTGACCCTCCTGATGAAATCCTCCAGACCCGGCTGCAGCAGGGGCTCGCCGCCTGTTATAACCACCCCGTCAATCAGTCCCTGCCTGCGCGACAGAAAGGACAGGATATCATGTTCAGGCACCGGGCTGCTGAACAGATGCGGATAAACAAGACCGGGATTGTGGCAATAGGGACACCTGAAATTGCACCCCTGTGTAAAGACAACGGCACTGATCTTTCCGGGATAATCTATCAGGGATAACTTATGAAGGCCTCCTGTTTTCATGTCAGGGTGAACTCCCTCCGTGTCCTGAACTCTTCTTTCTTACCCCTGTTCCACTGTCTTACGGGCCTCAGGTAGCCGACTATGCGTGAGTAGATTTCCGTCTCTTCGTTACAGCGGGGGCACCTGGTGTGCTCGCCTGCAATGTAGCCGTGGCCCGGGCAGACACTGAAGGTAGGGGTTACCGTGAAATAAGGCATGCGGTAGTTTTCACAGACCCTGCGGATAAGCCCCTTCAGTGCAGAGGTATCGCTGATTCTCTCTCCTGCGTAAAGATGCAGCACTGTTCCGCCCGTGTATCTCTGCTGAAACTCGTCCTGATGGTCCAGCACCTCAAATATATCGTCACTGAAATCCACGGGCAGTTGCGTGGAGTTGGTATAAAACGGTTCGGCATTAAGTGTGCGGTACCTGACCTCATTGGCGCAGATAATATCCGGGAACCTCTCCTTGTCCATCCTCGCCAGCCTGTATGACGTCCCCTCCGCGGGGGTGGCCTCGAGGTTGTAATTATTGCCTGTCTCTTCCTGGAACTCCACCAGTTTATTCCTCATAAAGTCCATGACCCTCAGTGTAAAGGCGCGTCCCTGAGCTGAGGCGATTCCCCTGCCGAAGAGATTCAGACAGGCCTCGTTCATGCCCGTAAGGCCGATTGTGGAGAAATGGTTTTTCCAGTACTCGCCGAAACGTTCCTTCACACTTCTCAGATAGTGCCTTGCGTAAGGGTAAAGATTGCCTTCAGTGAACTTCTCCAGGACCTTCCTCTTTATTTCAAGGCTCTCTTTTGACATGATCATCAGCCTGTCCAGGAGAGAGATAAACTCATCCTCATCTTCAGCCGAATATCCAAGCCTCGGCATATTGATCGTGACTACGCCGATAGAGCCTGTCAGCGGATTTGCACCAAAGAGACCACCGCCTCTCTTCTGCAATTCCCTGTTGTCAAGCCTCAGCCTGCAGCACATGGAACGTGCATCTTCGGGCTTCATGTCGGAGTTTATGAAGTTTGAGAAATAGGGGACTCCGTACCTCGCGGTCACTTCCCATAAGATATCCAGCTTAGGGTTTTCCCAGTCGAAATCCCTTGTGATATTGTACGTGGGAATCGGGAAGGTAAACACCCTCCCCCTTGCATCGCCCTCAAGCATAACCTCCAGAAAGGCCCTGTTGAACATATCCATCTCCTCCTGGAACCCGCCGTATGTCTCCTCCATAAACCTGCCGCCTCTAACAACAGGCTGCGCGGCGAAATTCCGGGGGACGGTAAGGTCAAGGGTGATGTTTGTGAAGGGTGTCTGAAAACCGACCCTTGTAGGCACATTGATATTAAAGACAAACTCCTGGAGCGCCTGTTTGACCTCGCTGTAACTGAGGCCGTCATATCTGATGAACGGGCTTAAGAGGGTGTCGAAATTTGAGAATGCCTGCGCGCCTGCGGCCTCTCCCTGCAGTGTGTAGAAGAAGTTCACCACCTGCCCCAGCGCACTGCGGAAATGCCGTGCAGGGCTGCTCTCTATCTTTCCCGGAGCGCCCCTGAACCCCTGCATCAGGAGATCAAAGAGGTCCCATCCGACACAGTACACGGAGAGGATGTTCAGGTCATGGATATGGAAATCGCCGTTTGAATGTGCGCGCCTGATCTCCGGTGGGTATATCCTGTTCAGCCAGTAGATACTGCTGATCTCTGATGAAATATAGTTGTTCAGGCCCTGCAGGGAAAATGCCATGTTGCTGTTCTCATTGACCTTCCAGTCGATCTGTTTCAGATACTGGTCAACGAGGTCTATATCCGCCTTTGTGGTGATCTCCCTGATCCTGGCATGCTGGTCGCGGTAGAGGATGTAAGCCTTGGCGGTCCTGCGGTAGACAGATGACAGCAGCACTTCCTCCACTATATCCTGTATCTCCTCAACAGCGGGAATCCTGTCACCGATAATCTGCTGCGCGAGGTTGAGAACCTTCAGGGTGAGCTTACCGGCTGTAAAGTAGTCAAATTCACCCGTGGCCGCACCGGCCTTTGCAATTGCATTTGTAATCTTTTCTGCATTGAAGCCCGCTGTCTTGCCGTCTCTCTTGCGTATAGCCTTAAACATAGTTTCCACCTCCATGCGGAAAGACTGTGGTTTTGATTTTCAATAACGCAACTGTCCGCATGTATTCCGCCGTTTCCTGAGGGCTGGATAGCTGTGCAGTGCAGTTACGATATAAAATTGAATCCGAAAAACTGAAGGGATGAAACCATTGACAGGCTTGCACACCTCCCTCGAGATTTCCGAACGGACTGGTCTTCCGGCTCAGGGCGGAGAGGCGGGTTGCGAGTTGCGTGTTGAAACCGCCTCGGATTCCTACTTGCCCGCCTTCCCGGTCATCATGATTATGACCAGTGGCTTCGGCAGTCTTCAGTGCCCCTTAGATACTCTGCACTGACAAGCGCCTCGGTGGGCTTTCGTTCCCATTACGGCTGC
>JAADFS010000156.1:0-2115 GCA_013152795.1 Deferribacteres bacterium | reverse complement strand
CCCCTCTTCCTCACATCCATTCGCGCCTGCATCAGGAAAGTCCTTTTCAGCAGGTTTTTAATTCAAACATATTCGTTTCTCAAATGTCAATCGGGGCGGTGAAAAGGATTATTTTCTCTGAAAAGCGATCCCCGGATTGAGGTATCAAACAAAACCATTAATTACGGGGAATTCTTCCCCCGCCGGTATTTTATGCCACTGTAAGGTAATCGTTTGTCAGCAGTCCATAGTGGTATGCCTGTTAAAAATGACGATGCCGACAAATGAAAATTCGCCTCTTTAAATCCTTAATGTTGCAGGAGAACTTATGCACACCTATATAGAAAAAAACACAAATTCACCCGTTTTCTTTTTTTATTATGGTACGACAGGACCGTTAATTGTTTTAGCCTTCTCTGTATCTTTGTCTGTGTATTTTTTCAATTATAAAAATTTGAACCCATGGATGACCCCACTGACTTGAGTTGTCCGTTTTTGAGAATCTTGCAGCTTGACAGTTTTTCTGCTAAAATCAAACCAAGCTTAAAAAGCGATTTCTTATCATCATAAACGTTAACGCGACTTATCCGGATCTAAAAACAAATGGGGGGATCATGAGAAAATTTCAGGGATGGAAGGGGTGTAATGTTTTTTTATTAGCCGGTGTTTTGTTGCTCTTTATTGTTTCAGTATCCGAGGCGGCTGTATGGACGACGGCGATTGTGGATGCTCCAAAGTCTTTCACACACTTTTATTCAAGGGCAATGGCTCTTGATAGTAAGGGAAATCCTCATATTGCCTATGGAGGAGACCATCTGTATCATGCATATTATGACGGCAATAGCTGGCATTATGAAACCGTGGACTTATCAGATAGAGTCGGTGGTGAGGCATCGATTGCCATAGACTCATCAGATAATGTACATATCAGTTATCTTGTTGATCGTGAAATTACTTCTGATGATGATCTCAAATATGCCACAAATGCATCAGGCACGTGGGTGACTCAGACCATAGACAGTGCAGGATCTGTAGGCAGGTATTCATCGATTGCCGTAGACTCATCAGGTAATGTGCATATCAGTTATTTTGATTCTGAGAGAGATGATTCCGTGAACGATGATCTCAAATATGCCACGAATGCATCCGGCACGTGGGTGATTCAGACCATAGACAGTGAAGGGCATGTAGGTTATTCCACATCGATTGCCGTAGACTCATCAGATAATGTGCATATCAGTTATTATGATAGTTATAACAAGAACCTCAAGTATGCCACGAATGCATCCGGCACGTGGGTGATTCGCACCATAGACAGTGCAGGATCTGTAGGCAGGTATACATCGATTGTAGACTCATCAGATAATGTGCATATCAGTTATTACGATACTTATAACGAGAATCTCAAGTATGCCACGAATGCATCCGGCACGTGGGTGATTCAGACCATAGACAGTGAAGGGTCTGTAGGTTATTTTACATCGATTGCCGTAGACTCATCAGATAATGTGCATATCAGTTATTACGATTATTTGAATGCTGACATTAAGTATGCCACGAATGCATTCGGCGCCTGGGTGACTCAGATTGTGGACAGCGAGGTATCTGCAGGCAGGCATTCATCGATTGCCGTAGACGCATCAGATAATGTACATATTAGTTATTACGATTATAGTCCTAACTATGAACTCAAGTATGCGACAAATGCATCCGGCACGTGGGTGACTCAGACCATAGACAGGGAAGGACGTGTAGGCGGTTCTATATCGATTGCCGTAGACTCATCAGATAATTTGTATATCGGTTATGCTGATTATTTGAAAGCTGAACTCAAGTACGCGACAAATGCATCCGGCAGGTGGGTGGCTCAGACCATAGACAGTGAAGGGCGTGTAGGCGGCTCTACATCGATTGCCGTAGACTCATCAGATAATTTGTATATTAGTTATATTGATTCCTATAACTATGATCTCAAATATGCCACGAATGCATCCGGCACGTGGGTGATTCAGACCATAGACAGTGAAGGACGTGTGGGTTATTCCACATCGATTGCCGTAGACTCATCAGATAATGTGCATATCAGTTATTACGATACTTATAACGAGAATCTCAAGTATGCCACGAATGCATCCG
>JAADFS010000155.1 GCA_013152795.1 Deferribacteres bacterium | reverse complement strand
AGCCCCCCTCCCCCTACCCCCTCCGCAGGGGAGGGGGCCTTGATGGGACGGGGGAGATTCAGGGAGGGGGGTGAAGTTCATGCCTTTCTGATATTAACGGGCACAGGCTTGTCCCACACAGCCAGCTTTTTATCCGTCTTGTCACTGGTTATCAGATTGGGGGTGGACTCCCGCCTCGGGTAATGAGACCAGATGGACGTTACCCCGGGAGCCGTGGCGTCGCTGACCCTGGCCACGGCCTTGAGACTACCCTGCCGCGATGTGATTATCACCCTGTCGCCGCTCTTGATCCCGCGGAGCCGCGCGTCTTTGGGGTTGATGTTTACAATCTGTTCGGATACCCTCTCCCACAAGGCGGGCACCAGAGGCCTGTCCAGGCCGTTGCTGTATACATTGTACCCCGTGTTCCATATCTCATTGGCGCGGCCGTGGGTGTTCCAGAGCGGGTATTCGTCGGTGATTTTATCCCTGAGCGGATAATCGTAGGGGTCGAAACGGGCCAGCTTTCCGACATGTTCAAGGTGCGCCCTGCCGTCCTTGTGCGCAAAGCGCCTGCCCATTATCCGCTCCGTCTCCCTGGAATGAAGCCTCGTAACGGTCCTGCCGTTCACCACCGGGAACTTGATGCCCGAGGAGCCCGCCCTCAGAAGATCATCCCAGCTTATCTCCGAGATATCGCCGTGGTAGGCACCCTTTGTCTGCGCCCTCACCTCGTCATAAATCTCGATCTCATCCTTCCAGTCAAACCCTTTAAGCCCCATGCGCCTGGCCAGTTGTGCGACCACCCACCAGTCAGGCCGGGTATCGCCCGGAGGGTCCATGAATTTCTGCTGGAGATGAAGCCTCCGGTCTTCGCTCGCCTGGACGGTGTTCCACTCACCCCAGGTCGCCGCCGGAAAGATCACGTCAGCCGCCCTTGTCGTGTCGGTCGGATAAATCTCGTTAACCACAAGGAATGTCTTGTTGTACATGGGGATGAATTTGTTCAGGTTGGGAAGCTGTATGTAAACATTGTTGATATAGGCCCAGATGGCGTGTATCTCCCCTTTTTCAAGCTTGTCGAGAACGCTCCTCATGGAACTCGCTTCCTTGCCTTTGGGTGGCGCGGTGCCTGCAAACGTGCCCCACGGATGTCCGCCGCCCCTGGAGATGCAGGCGCCCTTTTTGCCGGCATTGCCGAGGATGCAGGCCAGTGAGGCAAAGGCCACCTGGTTTTCCCATCCGGTCACCTGCTTGATGATCCCCATCCAGAACTGGAACATGGTCTGCCCCTTGTACCTGGCCAGCATTTCCGCGGCAGCCCTGATCTTGGCCGCCGGCACGCCCGTGACCTTTGAGGCGTTCTCAGGGGAGAACCTGCTCTTTAACACCGTCTTTTTCAGTGTATTGAACCCCGTGGTATACCTTGACACGAACTCCCTGTCATACCAGCCGTTTTTGACTATCACGTGCATGATCGACATTGACAGGATCGCATCGGAGCCGGGCCTTACCTGCAGGAACAGGCCGCCGGTGCGTTCGGCATCCCGCGCCATTGACGTCCTGACCGGGTCGGCTACAATCAGCTTGATGTCGCCGTTGTTGAGTCCGCCGGCTGTCAGGGCGCGGTAATACCATGACGAACCCGTATCCTTGAGATTCTTGCCCATGAGGAATATGCACTTTGTGGTGTCATAGTCGGTTACGTCGTGAGATGTGGAACCGCTGCCGGTCACATCCGCATAACCCCACAGCTCACTGCCCCAGAACAGGTAGCCGTTGCCGCAGAGTGAGGCGGACTTGATCCCCTGAAACAGCCATTTCAAAAATGCATAGGTGCCCTGCAGATAGCCCCAGTCGCCGTAAATGCCGGCGATTGCATCCGGGCCGTGTTTATCGATAATCCTCTGGAACCTGTCCGCCGTAAATCCGATTGCCTCATCCCATGAGACCTCCACAAGGGGGCTTCCCTTGCCGTTTCTGCGGATCATGGGCTTCATGAGGCGGATTCTCGTGGGGAGCTTTTCCGAGTAGATGCTGTGCGCATTAAACGCGCCCCTGACCGAATAGTTGGACTTGCTCGCCACGTCCTTGTGGTCCGGCAGGATCATGATCCTGACATCCCTGCCGTCCTTCCTGGCATCCACGGTGAAAACAGGGTTGGGCCAGTCACCCCTCATCTTCTCAACAGGATAGAATCTCTCCCTTTCGGGCTTGCGGCCCGTGCCCCTGGGCCAGACAAAGACCTCGTATCCGCACTGAACGTGACAGTAGCGGCACGAGGTAAAGTATTTCTCTGCATTTTTCGGCGGCAACTCGACGAATTCGGTTGCGCGCGCCTCGGAGAATTTCCCTGCTGCAAGGGCCGGGATGCTGCTGCCGAGCGCGCACGCGCCGGCGGCCCCGGCAGCGGATATCTTCAGTAAATCCCTTCGTGAAACTCTTTTGCCGTCAGCCATTTTCTATCTTACCTCCTCTCCGTCCAGAAGATTGTTCCTCAGGCCGTAAATAAGCCCCGCGACACCCACTGCATAGATATCGCCGGTGGAAGCGTCGATATCCAGGTTCACCATCGGCAGGCTGGTCGGTGCAGGTCCTTCCATCACCCTTCCGCTCTGTCCCGGGTCATAGACCGACTGGTGGCACTCGCATACAAGCATGCCGGATTCCCACTGCATCTCAACACTGCACCCAAGGTGGCTGCAGAACATGCTGTAGGCCACTATGCTCCTGTTCGGCCCTACTCCGCCCTCCACACTGCACCCGAGGTGGATATTCTTCCTCCCCACCAGCGGATAGTCGAATTTCACCGGCCTCCCTGTCCGCAGGTCCCTCATGTTGGCAACCTTCACCTGCGGATAGGTCTTCGCCCCTGAAAGCCCGGCCTCCGCCTTTGACGCCAGGCCCCCGGCGAGCAGGGCTGCAGCGCCCGCACAGCCGGCGGCCTTAAGAAGCCTGCGCCGGCTCATGCATCCATCAACTGCCGGGAAATCCTTCTCTTTGACATTACTCATTGCACTTCCCCCCTTTGTTAATATTGCCGATAGGCTGAATTACGGCTCCGTACAGAGCCGGTCATGTCTATTCCTCTTGCACAGAAACAAAAAAGCCCGATTGATCAACGGCGGATACGTCCGTTGATCAACCGGGCTTCAAGAACCTGCAGGAAATTACAGGGTTAAAGTGACCGTATTAAATTATAACCAAAACAGGAGAAATTTTCAGGCAAAACCTGCGGGAGTGAAAGGCAGCCTCTGTTTATAAAATAACACGCTTGTACTAAAATAGATGGGATCGGGAGGAGAAACATGAAACTGTTCCGGAGAGCACCCATGTTATGCCTGCTTGCGCTGATGCTGCTGAATTGCAGCACGAACGTGGAGGTGCCGCGAGAAGAAAAGGCTGAAAAAGCGGAAGTCCTGAGGATTCCGGATGTTCCGGATGACAAGGTGATCTGCTTTGCCCTTTACACGGTTCAGAACAATATACTGAAGCTTACCGCCCAGCTTTATCCGCTTAAGGAGGATCAAGACAGAACAGTGCGCCTGGAGATCATGAAAAACGGCAGGTGGACAAAGATTGCCGAGACACAGGTGATCGAACAGGGCTGGACCGCTCCTTTCCGCATCGAAAACTGGGACTCGACCAGGGACTACAGGTACCGCGTGGCCCACGGTAAAAACGCCTATTTTACAGGGACCATCCGCCGCGACCCCGTGGACAAGGAGGAGATCGTGGTAGCCGCCTTTACCGGCAATTCCAATAAAGACCGCCGCATGAAGCCGGATATAATACGCAACATCAAGTACCAGGACCCTGACCTGCTCTTTTTTTCAGGGGACCAGGTGTACGACCATGACAACCACCTCTATGCGTGGCTGCTGTTCGGGCGCCAGTTCGGGGAGATCATCAGGGACCGGCCCACCGTCACCATTCCCGACGACCACGACGTGGGCCAGGGCAATCTCTGGGGAGAGGGCGGGCGGAGATTGAAATACAGCCTCAATCCCATGGAGGGCGGGTATATCATGCCTCCGGAGTATGTCAATGAGGTGCAGCGCGCACAGACGAGCCACCTGCCCGACCCGTATGACCCCACACCCGTAAAGCAGGGCATCGGGGTCTATTACACGCGCCTTACCGTCGGGCGCGTGGACTTTGCGATTCTCGAAGACCGCAAGTTCAAATCCCGGCCGACCTGCATCCAGCCGGACACGATTCCTGAAAAACCCAATGCCTGCAATGTCGGGGGGCCCGAGCTTCTCGGCAAGAGACAGATGAAATTCCTCAGGGACTGGGCCGCGGACTGGAGGGGGGCGGACATGAAGGTCGTGCTCTCGCAGACCATCTTTGCGAATGCCCAGTACAGCCGGGAGGGCGACTTGGAACGCGACTATGATTCCAACGGCTGGCCCCCCTGGAAACGCGACGAGGCCCTGAGGGAAATCCGCAAGGCGTTCGCCCTGCACATAGCCGGAGACCGCCACCTTGCCACCGTGATTCACTACGGCATCGACGACTGGGATGATGCGGGCTGGTCTTTCTGCGTGCCGTCGATCGTTAATTTCTGGCCCCGGTACTGGAACCCTCCGGATGAACCCGTGCAGAAGATAGACGGGGTTCTGGACAAACTGGGACGCTACCGCGACGGCTTCGGCAACAGGATCACCATGTATGCATACTACAATCCGTCGAAGGACCTCCAGCCGCTGTCGCACAAGGTCGACCCCGCAGACCCGCGGCGGGGGGCCGACGGTTACGGCCTCGTGCGGTTCAACAAGAAGACCCGCACCATTACCATGGAGTGCTGGCCCAGGTTTGTGGATGTCTCCAGTAAAGATGCAAAGCAGTGCCCGGGCTGGCCCATCACCATCACTCAGGAGGACAACTACGGGCGAAAGGCCGTCTCATACCTGCCCGCCATTGAGGTCAGCGGCGTGGTCAACCCTGTCATTCAGGTCATTGATGAATCCACCGGTGAGATAGTTTATACAATCCGTATCAACGGCACATCCTACCGCCCCAAGGTCTTCAGGGAAGGCACCTATACTGTCAGGGTGGGTGAGGGAGAATCGGCCAGGGTGCTGAAAAACATAAAATCCATCGGCCTGCACGGGAAGCAGACGATCAAAGTGGTGTTCTGAACCCTTAACCTTAATGTTGTATAAACCGGCAAGGGAGGCTGCCGTAAAACCTTTATAAAGCGATGGGATATTGGAAATAAGTTTTTATTGCAGGAAGTAACGGAGAGTGAGGTTCAAAAGGACGTCAATATGCTGTGCAGAATATTTCCTGAAGGTATCGCAGATAAAGCTTTTCCGGCAGCCTCCCTTGCCCGCTGGCGATATCTTTATGCCACTGTAAGGTAAATATGCAGGAAGAGTTGCGGGGAACAGGGTTCGGAGTTCAAAGTTAAGGGCGCAGGGGGCGGATTCAGCGGATGATGGTGTCGGGCATCAGTTTCTTTTTGATCGCAAGGCATACACTGCAGTGTGAATACAGCAGCCTCCTGAACTCCCTGACCATGTGTCTTATTTTTTTTCTTGTTGAATAAAACAGATTCCCCGTGAAATCATCCCTGCGTGCGTAAATCCTTTCAGCCTCGAATGTTTCTATAAATCCGCTTCCCTTTGCACGCCTTATTCTGCCGTAAACAATGATCTCGCTCGTCACCCCGGGGATCCGTCCGTTATAGACCACTGGTATGGTCACACAGGGGATTTTCTTTTCGCAGTCCAGAAGCAGAAAGGACGAAGAGTCTTCATTAATGGAATATACCTCGCCCAACACCCCGATCCTGCCCTTGAAAGCGCCCGGATATTTCTGTATCTCCTGGACATCCACCACCTTCGGGATCAGGAAATAGATCAGGGTTAACGAGATGATGAATAAAACGACTGCAAGCGCCCCTGCCTTAAGCAGGCGGAAAATCATTTTTAAGACCCTGTTGCGCACCGTTGTGCTCCCGTCCTCCTTACCGAATTACCGCCGGCGCGGCCTCGTCCATCCCGGCCGTTGTTGCAGCATTGAAATTTATTATTGATATTATGACATAAACTTCTTTGTGCCGTGAAATTTTCAAGACATTATGACCCTTCTGGACAGGAGAATGATCGCCGCTATGATCACCGCCCCCAGGATTTTCTCCATCGTCCTTGGTGACAGCCTGAACGAACCTATGAACGAACCCAGTGCGCCGCCTGCCAAGACCGCCGCCATCAGGGGGATATAATCCGTCAGATTAATGGAATTGTGCTGAAAGCGGGACAGCAGCCCGGAGAATGAATTGAGCCAGATAAATATGGCTCCACATGCTGCGGCCTCCTTCTCCGTGCCCAGGCCTAAGATGATTATCAACGGGATGAGGTAAATGCCGCCGCCGATACCGACTATGCCCGCAACCAGACCGAGAATTGAACCGGCGAGAAGTGAAATCATTATTTTGCCGTTCCGGCTGATATTCAGCTTGACCGCCGTGTCATGCCAGATGTAGATGCGCAGCGCCACGAAGACCAGGGATATCAACAGTATCCAGTAGAACACTTTTTTTGGCAACTGAAGCGAACCTCCCAGGTACGCCATGGGTATTGAAGACACGAGAAACGGCAGAACAAGTCTTATCCTGGCATGTTTGTTCCGTATAAAGTTCAGGCTTCCAACCGAGGTGACAAGCACGTTCAGTGACAGGGAAACCATGGGTATCGCCAGTGCGTTTACCCCGAAGATGGCCATCAATGCAGTATAGGCCGAGCCTCCCCCCAGCCCTACCGAGGAATAAACAAGCGCCACGACAAAGAACAGGCCCGCCAGAAAAAACGGAGATGTAACCAGATCCAAAACAACGCCTCCGGGGAGTTGACTCGACAATTCAACAAAGATTATAGAGATTATATCAGAAGAGCATCAAAGTTATCTTACGGCAACTGGTTGCGGATCTCTGCAAGGATCTCGGCATGTTCAGCCATTTTCGAAATATAGACATTCTTTCCGCCGCCGGCTGCCGCCGCCTCGTCCTGCATAACCATGCTCGTCAGGAAGATAACCTTAATATGTCTTGTCTTCGGGGATTCCTTCAGCCTTGCGGCCACCTCCCCGCCGTCCATGTCAGGCATGTCCACGTCACTGATTACAAGGTCCGGTTGTTCCTCGGCTGCTATGCGTATGGCGGCCTCACAGTTGCTTGTTGCAAAAACCAGGTATCCTTCACCTGTCAGCAATTGTTTCATCGCCCTTAAAATCGCCCGGTTATCGTCTATGAGGAGTATCTTTTTCTGTTCTGTCATATCCCCGGCCCTGCTAACAAATCTTTTTCATTGTTTTATCGGGGTAATGCGGAAAAAACTTTAACGTGGGAATCTTATGCCACATTAAATGTTAAGATACTCCCTCAGATACCGGCCCGTGAGGGATCCTTTATGCCTTACTATTTCTTCAGGTGTCCCCTCGGCCACTATGTATCCGCCGTTGTCTCCGCCCTCAGGGCCGAGGTCTATGATCCGGTCGGCGCTTTTTATTACATCCGGGTTATGCTCAACGAGAAGCACGGTATTGCCTG
>JAADFS010000154.1 GCA_013152795.1 Deferribacteres bacterium | reverse complement strand
CAGGGTTTGAATTTACAAGTATTACCCTGTATCCTTCTTCACGGAGGGCCTTGCATGCCTGGGCACCGGAATAATCGAACTCGCATGCCTGTCCGATTACTATGGGCCCGGAGCCGATCAGGAGTATACTGTGTATGTCTGTTCTCTTGGGCATATGTTCTTTTCCTTAATGGGAGCGTTCCAGGAAGGCGCTCATCTCTTTCACGGGCATCTCCGGTTCTTCCTCGGTCTTGCCTGCGTATATGATCCTTTCAGTGCCGTCCGTCAGTTTCAGCGAGAGTGTGATAAACTCCTCCACATCGTCCAGTCCCGGCAGGGCGCTTCCATGCTGTGAGGATATCCTCTGGACAAACTTGATACCGTCAATATTCTCCGGGACAAATCTCCTGAGCCCCATCTCTACCGATTTTATCCGTGAAAGAGGTATTTTCTCGGTTTTGCCCCTGAAAAATCCGGGAAATGTAATAATCGCCTGTTTCTCATTCCTGTCAAGGACGAGCTTCAGGTATCTCTCCCTGAAAATAAACCTCCTTGCCCCGAGAAAAATAACGACAAAGAGCAGGACAACAAACACGTAGCGCAGAATTACCAGGTCAGCGCCGATAAAACCGGTGGCCATATATGCAGGAATGCAGACAGCGGATGCCAGGAGCATGGACGCAAACTCCTTGGAGTAGACACCGGATGGGAGCACACTGCTCTTCTCCGCCCTGAAAGAGGGTGTGGTGAACACAAGCCTGTTGCCGTCCGTCCTGAGCTGGTAATTGTCCTTGTTCAACTCCATGATTCCACCATGTCCTTAAAACGCCTGAAAATATAGCCCGAATCATTCGGGCCGGGGCCTGCCTCGGGATGATACTGGAAGGAAATTACCGGCATGTCCTTGTGCCTCATGCCCTCGTCCGTGCCGTCGTAGAGGTTTCTGTGCGTCAGCTCCACGCAGCCCTTGAGACTTTCCGTATCAACACAGTAGTTGTGGTTCTGGGAGGTTATCTCAACCCTTCCGGTTGACAGGTCCATTACCGGGTGGTTTCCGCCGTGATGCCCGAACTTGAGTTTGTATATCCTGCCTCCCAGGGCAAGGCCGAGTATCTGGTGTCCCAGACAGATGCCGAGCAGGGGTTTTTTACCCATGAGTTTCTTTGCATTCTCTACGGCATATCCCACGGTCCGGGGGTCTCCCGGGCCGTTGCTCAGGACTATGCCGTCCGCCGTCTCAATAACCTCCCCGGCAGGGGTGGCCGCAGGTACGACCGTGACATCGAATCCCGCCTCCACCAGATGGCGGAGTATGTTCATCTTCACCCCGAAGTCATAGACAACCACCTTTTTCTTAATCTCTGATCCTGAATCATGAATCCCGGGTCTTTCCTCCCCGTTCCCCGGCTTCCACAACCCCTCACCCCACTTATAGGCCTCCCCTGCCGTAACCTCTTTTACAAGGTCAAGGGAGGATATGCCGGGGTGGCTTCTTACCTTCTCCAGCAGGCTCTGCGGATTCAGATCCACGGTGGAGATAATCCCCATCTGGACGCCGTTGTCCCTCAGGTGCCTGGTAAGCGCCCTGGTATCGATTCCGCTTATACAGGTTTTGCCGTATCTTTCAAGGTAGTGCCCGAGGCTCTCCGTAGAGCGCCAGTTGCCGGGAAAATCAAAAAATTCTTTTGCTATAAAACCCTCGACATTAGGAGCCACTGATTCAGTGTCATCCGGATTTGTGCCGTAGTTGCCGATCTGCGAATATGTCATGGCGACTATCTGGCCCCTATAAGAAGGGTCGGTCAGTATCTCCTGGTAGCCTGTCATTGAGGTATTGAACACAACCTCTCCGACGGCCTCGCCCCCGGCCCCGAAACCGGTGCCCTCAAAGACCGTACCGTCCGCAAGGACCAGTAATGCCTTCTCCCTCTTTAATCCCATTCGTAAACCTTTCCCCTCGATATTGTCTTTTCAACAACTCCCTTTAATGTCCACCGGTCAAACGGCGTGTTCTTGCCTTTTGATAAAAATGCAGATGAATCAACCCTGTATTTCTTATCCGTGTTTATTACCGCAATATCCGCATCAGCACCCTCGGATAATCTTCCCTTGTTTATTTTCATTATTTCAGAAGGTATTAGGGTCATTTTCCTTATGAGTTGCATCAAGTCGATAACCCCTTCTTCAACAAGCCGTAACCCGAGGGAAAATGCTGTCTCAAGCCCGGAGATACCGAAGGCCGCCCTGTCGAACTCCACATTTTTATCGTCAACATGATGCGGGGCATGATCAGTGGCTATTGCGTCAATGGTGCCGTCTTTCAATCCCTGCCTGACCGCCTCGACATCCTTTGCGCCCCTGATAGGCGGATTGACCTTGAAATTCGTGTCATAACTCACGAGGGACTCATCCGTGAGGGTGAAATAATGCGGGCATGTCTCAGCGGTTACATTGATGCCCCTCGATTTTGCAGTGCGTATCAGTTCAACGGCGCCCTGTGTTGAGACGTGCGCAATGTGCAGTCTTCCCCCGGTAAGGCCTGCAAGCAGCAGGTCCCTTGCCACCATTATATCCTCCGCAGCATTGGGTATTCCCTTTAACCCCACAATGGTCGAGACGAAACCCTCGTTCATTACCCCGCCTTCAGAGAGCTTCAGATCCTCGCAGTGCGAGATGACGGGTATATCGAATATCTTTGAATATTCCAGCGCGCGTCTCATTATCAGGCTGTCGGTAACAGGCCTGCCGTCATCGGAAAACGCTATGCAGCCCGTCCTTGTGAGCATCTCCAGCTCGGCCAGTTCTTCGCCCTTCTGGCCTTTGGTTATCGCGCCTATGGGATACACGGTGCAGGCCCCCTCTTTTGAGGCCTTTTCAACTATAAACCTGGTCACCGCCATTGTATCGTTCACCGGGTTCGTGTTCGGCATGCAGCATACAGTGGTGAATCCGCCCTTTACAGCGGCCATGGTTCCGGTCTTTATCGTTTCCTTGTATTCAAGACCCGGCTCCCTCAGGTGGGTGTGCATGTCCACAAGACCCGGGATAACGATGCATCTCGAAGCGTCTATGACCCTGTCCGCTTTCGGCGCGCTGCCTTCGGGGTACAGCCCCCGTATCTTTGTTCCTTCTATCAGCACATCCAGGCGGCCGTCCGTATTGCTATGCGGGTCTATAACCCTTCCGTTTGTTATGAGGATTTTCATTTCTTCACCCCTGCCAGCAGATATAACACCGCCATTCTAACTGCAAGGCCGTTGGTCACCTGCTCCAGGATTACGGACTGCGGTCCGTCCGCGACATCCGTCGCGATTTCAACACCCCTGTTCATCGGGCCCGGATGCATGACAATGGCATCGTCTTTTGCGAGTTTCAGCCGCTCGGCCGTGAGGCCGTAGAGATTGAAGTATTCCTCCAGAGACGGAAAAAAGCCCTTGCTCTGCCTCTCAAGCTGCAGCCTGAGCATCATGATGACATCGACCTTCCTGAGCCCTTTTTCCATGGAATCAAATATCTCCACACCCAGTTTTCCGATTTCCGCAGGCACCAGGGTCGGCGGACAGATTATCCTTACCTTGACCCCGAGCTTTGTCAGGGCATAGATATTGGACCGTGCAACCCTGCTGTGTGTGATATCCCCGACTATCGCGGCGGTCAGGCCCCTGAATTTCCCCTTACGGGACTGGATGGTAAATAAATCGAGCAGTGCCTGCGTGGGATGCTCGTTTGCGCCGTCTCCGGCATTTATGACGGATATGTTCTTGATACGGCTCAGAAAGTGCGGAACTCCCGCAGAGGAATGGCGGATCACCACAAAATCGGCACCGAGCGCCTGTATAGTGAGCGCCGTGTCCTTAAGGGTCTCGCCCTTGACGACACTGCTTGCCGGAACGGAAAAGTTCACCACGTCCGCGCTTAATCTCTTAGCTGCAAGCTCAAACGAGGTCCTCGTCCTCGTCGACGGCTCGAAAAAAAGGTTTGCAACGGTCTTTCCCCTCAGCGGGGGGACCTTCTTGATGTCTCTTTTGAGAACATCCTTGAAGCCGGCCGCAGTGTCGAGAATATGATATATCTCTTCAGACGTGAGTTCCTTAATACCCAGGAGATCTTTTGATTTAAACATAATGTCTTCTTTTCCGCCGGAGGGACGTGCTATTCCCTCTCACCGGTTACCAGCACGACCCTGTCCTGGCCGCCGTCTTCTTCAAGGGATACCTCGATAAGATCATTAAAGGACGTGGGGATGTTTTTGCCGACATAATCAGGCCTTATCGGCAGTTCCCTGTGTCCCCTGTCTATGAGTACCGCAAGCTGTATATAGGCCGGCCTGCCGAAGTCTATAAGCGCATCCATGGCCGCCCTTATGCTCCTGCCCGTAAAGAGCACGTCATCCACGAGAACCACGGTCTTGTTGTTGATCGAACATGGTATTTCGGTTCTTTTTACAACGGGCTGCTCTTCCTTTGTATTGAGGTCATCCCTGTAAAATGTTATATCAAGGGCTCCGACATCAATCAGCCTGCCTTCAATGGACTGCAGTTGTTCAGCGAGCCTGCCGGCAAGAATCACGCCGCCCTTCTGTATGCCGACAAGGCAGAGATTATCCACGCCCTTGTTTTTCTCGATGATTTCATAGGCCATCCTCTTGATGGCCCTCTTGATGTCATTGCTGTCGAATATTTCCTTACGCATGAGAAAAACCCTGTTCCTGGAAAGAAAAGGCCTTAGAGGGGGCGGTGTTCCGGAGATTTCTGATGAATGAAAAGCGCAATTCAGTAGTCCTTTCCAGCCTCGCGGGACCAGTTTAAAGGTTTAATCGTCA
>JAADFS010000153.1 GCA_013152795.1 Deferribacteres bacterium | reverse complement strand
CCCGTCATCGTTAGTGCATGCATTGTCTATTTCCAAAAGGATTTCTTCCATTGAATCGCTTTAACCCTTTACAGTAGCATAAAAATATCGCCCTGCGGGCAAGGGAGCCTGCCGGAAAAGCTTTATCCGCGATACCTTAAGGAAATATTCCGCACGGCATATTGACGTCTTTTGGAATTTCACTTTACGTTATTTCCTGCAATAAAGAGTTATTTCCGATATCCCATCGCTTTATAAAGATTTTACGGCAGGCTCTCCTGCCTGTTTATGCAACATTAAGGTATTCCTTTATCAACATATCCCTGCCGATATAGTCTCTTTCGGTCCTTTTATGCAACTGGCTGACAATGTTCAGTAGCTTGCCCACTCTAATTTTCCAAAAGCTTCTTAACAGTATTTTCTATGTCACGGCAGGAGATGCCGAAGTACTCCCTCATTCCCTGCTGGGTCTTTATATCATGTATGTACCTGTACGGAATCCCCATGGTCTTTAACCGCCACTGCGGCTTGTATTCCGAATGCAGCGCCCTCAATATCCCCCCCAGCCCGCTGTTTTCAAAATGTTCCTCTACTGTTATCACAAATCTCTTGTCTTTCAGTTTATCCATCAGGTAGTGCTTGTTCAGCGGCTGAATCACCGGGACGGATATTAATTCAGGGTATATGTTTTCCTTTCTGAGTTCATCATATGCCTTGATTACTTCTGAAGAGATCGAACCGTGAAACAGTACGGCTGCATCCTCCCCTTTCCGGACCGTGGGTGGAAATGTTATATCAAAATCCTCCGTCTCATGAATCTTCGGTTCCCCCCTCTTTGCCAGCCTCACGTAAAACGGCCCTTCCGAATTCAGCGAGTAGAGGGCGGCGAGTCTTGCCTCAACGGGATCCATGGGAGATATGACCGTTAAGTTGGGCAGGGTCTGCGCAAGGCCTATATCCTCAATGGAATAATGAGTCATGCCCTGGGGGGCATATGTCACCCCGCTTCCGATGCCTGCCAGCACCACAGGCAGTTTCTGGTAACATATGTCATTCCTGACCTGTTCGTAATTCCTGTAGAGAACAAACGGTATTATGTTGTACATGTACACCTTGAACCCCGTCATGGACAGCCCTGCTGAAAAGCCCGTCATGTTCTGTTCAGCGATTCCGAGATTCAGGAACCTATCGGCGTGGTCGTTTTTAAATTCATCGAATACGCCGAAACCAGCGTCTCCGCTTATGATAAAAATATCGTCTCTTGCTTCACACGCCTCGATTACTGTGTCAATAAATGTATTTCTCATACCAGTTCCTTTAATGCTCTTTCTTTCCGCTCATCTGTCACTATAAAGTAATGCCACTTTAGCTGGTCCTCCATAAACGATACGCCTTTGCCTTTTGTGGTAGAGGCGATTATTATCTTGGGATTGCCGTATGAGTCCGTCTCAAAGGCATTCCTTATGGCCTCCGGATCATGGCCGTTTACCCCCACCACATGCCACCCGAATGCCTCCCATTTCGACCTCAGCGGTTCAAAGTAACACAGCTCTTTCGGCCTTCCATACCCTTGCAGATTGTTGTAATCCATGACTGCTGTAAAATTATCCAGTCCGAGTTTTGATGCAAACAGGGCGCCCTCCCATATCGAGCCTTCCTGCGATTCACCGTCTCCTATAAGGGCGTAAACCTTTCTGCCGTTGCCTTTCTTTTTGAAACCGTATGCCATTCCAAGACCGATATTGAAACCATGCCCAAGTGAGCCTGCGGATACTTCGACTCCCCTTATGCTGAACCTGTCGAGATGTGCGGGCAGTGTCCCGTTGTTCAGACAATAACCGTCCAGCAGGTTTTTATCAACGATGCCCCTGACCGCCAGGGTGCTGTAAAGGGCCATTGCAGCGTGTCCCTTGCTTAATATGAAGATATCCCTTGTCTCCCATGGCTCCAGCCTTAAGACATCAAAATACAAAACAGCCAGAATGTCCGCGCATGACATGGAAGAGCCGACATGGGGGCTTTTTGATTTATGCGCCATATGAATAATATGCCTTCTTATCTCTGTTGAAATCTTTTTAATGTCTGTGCTGTTTTTTACTGCTGTGCAGGTGTCGTACATATTCGCTCCCTCTATCTTGCAACGCTTAATTTTTTTGCTCCGAGGATTGCATTGACCGCCTCTACTATTTCGCCGGTATCCAGATACTCGATACAGTTCAATCCTGTCAGACAAGTGGGATTGTAGCAGGGCATAAGATGGCATTCCTGCCTCGTATATATCGACCTGCCGAAACTGTGCAGGTATATCTCCTGCGGATCCGTTGGACCGAAAAGCCCTATAATCCTCTTTTTAAGTGCAAGTGCGATATGTATGCCGAGACTGTCCTGTGTTATGAAAAGCCTGCATGAATTTATCCACTCCATGTAATCGTTCAGGTCTCTCAATCCTTCCTGCCAGGACACGCTGTATCCCTGCTCCAGAAGCCTGCTTTCGAGTTCTTTCCATTTGTCCATAGACATCGCCTTGGTCTGCCATTTCTTTCCTACATTGTGGTTAAACCCGATGTCGTACTTCTCCACTGATTTAGGCTCATATCCCAGGATATATCCCTGCCCTTTCCAGTCCACACCGATCATCTCTATCAGGACCTGCTGCCAGTAGGTTTTGGTCTTCCTGCCGGTCTGCTTATTCTTTATATAATCAATAAAATTAAGGCCCTTCTCATAGGCATGGTATGTACCGTTGATGCTTTCAAAACGGAATCCGTACTTGACCCATGCATCTATCATGTCGGACAATGCACACACTCCCGGTATTTTTTCAAGGTTCACAAGCACATCAAATTTTTCTTTCATAAGCTGAAACGGGATAAATTCGTCCCACGTCATAAGCCTGTCGATAAACCGGTTGCCGGCAAGGAGGGGTTCGGCTTCCTGTGATACAAGCCATGTTATGTGGCTGTCAGGATACTTTTCCTTGAATGCCCAGAGGATCGGGGTTGTTCTGAGAACATCACCGAGGCTCGGGATCCTTCCTATCTCCTGATCCAGTGTCTCCGAGTAACCGAGTTTGATTATGAGAACCTTTGTCGCCATAGTACCCCCTAAATAAAATTTACATGCTCCGGTCTGCTTTCGATAAGTTCAAGGAACTCGTTTATACGCGCCATCCTGCAGTTTAGTCTGCACTCTTCCTCGACAGGCAGCTCTTCCTCTCCGTATCTTATCGATTGCCGCCTCTTTTCCCCGAAAAAAATATCTTTAATCCCGTTTTCGTAGATGTTTCCTGTCCTGAATCTCTCATCACCGATAAAGACACTGCATGTATAAAACTCACCGCTTGAAGATATATACCCCCAGAAAGGCAGCGCACAGCAGTGCCTGAACATTCTGACGCCGTCCATGTATTTCCTTAATGCCTCTTTCCTGAAAATTATGTCCGTATCAGAGTCCTTCCCGTACTCGGCGACTATTTTATCTATATAACGTATTGTCTCCGCTGTATAGCGTGTTTCTCTCCTGTTGAGCATCTGCGGATGCAGTGAATAAGGTTTAAGGCTGATATAGTCGGCACCAAGTCCGGAAAACAGACGCACCGCGTTTTCAATATCACACAGATTCTCTTCTATTATCAGGAACTGTACCCCTACAGTTACATCGAGAGCATGGTTCTTTTTTATCCTGACGGCCTGTTCTATGCTCCCGAGTGTCTTTTCAAAGAAGCTCTCCGGCACATTATGAACCCTTGCATAGATGCGTGAAGTGCCTGCATCAACGCTGAATCTTATCCATGTAAGATACGGCAGGGTATCCTTCCACAAATCATAATCTCCCGCTGTTCCGTTTGTTGTCAGCGAAACATCTATACCGCTATCACGGGCAATCCTGATGAATTCCGGCAGGTCTTTGTGCAGCAGAGGTTCTCCCTCGCCTGCAAACATGATGCTCCTTACGCCTGCCCGGCCCATTTCCCAGATACTATGACAGAATATTTCTCTGTCAAGCCTTAAGCCCGTCTCCCTGGCAAAGTCTATACCGCAGAAAATGCATCTGTGGTTGCAGAAAGACACAGGGCTGACCTCAATATAGACAGGTGTTATGACCCTCTTGGCCTGCCACTCACTGACCCTGTCAAGATGCCATAGCAACTTATGGCCGTCGATCAGGTAGTTATCCATTCTTTTTTATTGTTTTCTGCCGGACTCATTATATTTCTTATCTCAACGCTTGTATGGCCGAATACCTGGAATCTGTTTGTCTTGACCTTTACATCGCACGGATTGCAGTCCCCGTAGAAATCACAGGGCCTGAATTCTTCGATCATGTCTTCATTGAAATCATCATCCAGTATATGTGCAAATGGATTTCTCCCCTTGTAGAGGTCGGCATGGCACTTGTAGACAAATCCTGCCGGATCCACTATTATCTCCGTAGTTCTGCACTCGCAGCGCCTCATGACATCCCCGCACACAGAGCCTTCATACCTGAATGTCCCGTAGAGTCTGCCTTCCCATTCCCCGAGAAATTCTTTTGTCCTGAAATCTATGCCGAGCTTTGTGCATCTTTCCTTTGTCTGAAGGATATGGTCCCTGATGGATGGATGCTCAATACCGTAGATGCCGACCCTGAAGCCGGCATCCTGGAGTTTGAAGGTCTTTGCCATGAGGTCTTCAATGTCATTCTGTCCTGGGTGATAACTGACCCTTATGGCGGCATACGGGGCTTCCCTTGTAAATCTCCATACCGGAACCTTTTTTATAAACTCATCCGCATCAAACATCATGTTCGTCAGTAGATCCATCTTTATGTCTTCCCTTACTTCATTAACAAACCGGTAAAA
>JAADFS010000152.1 GCA_013152795.1 Deferribacteres bacterium | reverse complement strand
TGCAGTGTAGTGATTATATGTATACATCATTTAAAAAAACCTGACCATGATATAAATCATATTTTGTAATGCGGCAGGGCTGACGGTTTCATAAAAATACCGTCGGCAGTTCAGAGGAGTCCGCTGGTTTATGCAAGATGGAGAGTAACAGGGTTCAAGCATACTATTCACAAAATGTTATCGCTTCATCTTATTACAGTGGCAAAACAACGGTGATTGCAAAAACACAGCATTCACGATACAATTTAATAAATTACAAGATCTAAACAAGAAAAAAACTTCAGAAACGGAGGGGACAAAAGTGAGATCTTTCAAAACGGCAGCGTTGATCATTTGTATCTGTTCCTTTGCCTTTGCCTGTGGTAGTGGCGGAGGAGATAAAAGTACTTCCCCGACTCAGGAGCAAGTTATAGGTTTGAAAACGAATATTCTAAGAACTGTTTCTCCGGGCGATAACTGGGAATATTCAGTAACTGCGACCTGGAGTGACGGTACGGCAACTGATAACTTAAGTGGTAGTTCAACCGTTAGTATATTATTTGATACCCAAAGATCACCTGTCAGCGGAATCGACTGTCTTGACAAATATAAAGTTATAGATATGACAGGGTCTCGCGGGAAGTTTGTAAGGAGTTCCCACACTTATTTTTTTCAGGATGCAAATGGTACTCATTACAATTGCGGATGGGGAACTGAGGTTAAATGGGTAACTTCCCCGCCGAAGGGATATTTCCTTTCTGCTGAAAGCCCTCTTGCTGTCGGGCAAAGTTATAGCACGTCGGTTGCTTATGATAACGGTGATTCAGGGACTTATTCTTATTCTGTTGAGAGTATAGAATATGTATCTATTGAAATGGGCACATATGAATCTTATCGTATAGAAACAAATTACACGCATAGTTATACCAATGGGCACAGGACTGAAGGCAATGATACAATATGGTATGTTCCGGGACTGGGCGCTATAAAAAAAATATCGAATTTTTCTCATTACACAGGTGAGAAAACCCACGTCTGGCAGTTTGTGTATATTCTAACGGGGACAAGTGTAACCTACTGATAGCGTTACTTACAGTTGCATAAAAATTTTCTCGGCTTCTATGCAATATTAAGGTTTATGTCGGTTACAAGGGAATCGGGAGTTAATCCCGCCATTTGAGAAAATAGTGTATGTAACATACCATGTAGAACACAAACAGGCCCACAACGGCTATGGTGGCGTAGATGGAGAAGCGCTGCGAATCAGGCGCGAGGAAGGCCGCTATTTCCTTCTTATATATAATTACCGGAATAAAGACCGCCCATATAGCGGCTGGCACAGAGAGGTTTTTATATGCCATGAGCACCATATCACGGGCAACATACAGGGCGATGATGAAATACACCGGAAGCAGCGGTTTTGCAAACTGGCCGCATACAATAATGCCGACATATGAGATCATGAGCACCAGGGGGAAGTGTGTGAGCGAGTTCGGAAGTCCGTAAGCGGAAGACGCGGATATCCCGAACAGGGGATTCCTGAAGTATGCAATGTATCTGTTGTCCGTATCCCTTCGTGTCAGTATCAATGTTCCAATCCTGCCTTATAATATTTCCGACAGGGCAGGGGAGTCTGCCCCGTGTTTATGAGTTTTGCCCGTAGACCTCTTTAAGTATTTCCTCCGCCCCCTCTGAAAGCAGCTTTTCCGCAAGCGTCTTGCCCGCGGATTCGGCTTCGCCGGGACCGGCCCGCAGGGAGTCCCTGATGATTGTTTTGCCGTCGAGGCTGCCTACAAGGCCTTCAATGAAAAGCGTTGCGGATTCCGCGCTCCCTGTCCGGTTCTCCAACTGTGCATGGGCCGCTATGGGCACCTGGCAGCCGCCTTCAAGCCTCTCAAGGAACGCACGTTCAGCCCTTATGCATATTGACGTCTCCTCATGATTAAGGTTTCCGAGGAGTCTGTTTGTAAATCCGTCGTCAACCCTGCACTCTATGCCTATGGCCCCCTGCCCTATTGCGGGAAGACTGGTCTCTGCCGGCAGTATCGCCGTTATCCTGTCGGCCCTGCCGAGCCTCTTCACACCTGCGGCTGCGAGAATGATTGCGTCAAACTCACCTTCATCCAGCTTTCTGATCCGCGTATCGACATTGCCCCTCAGGTTGGTCAGCCTCAGGTCCGGGCGCCTGTTTAAAAGCTGGCATATCCTCCTCAGGCTGCTCGTGCCCACCCTTGCACCGCGCGGCAGGTCATTTATTATATCGTATTCCGGGTTCCGGGTTCCGGATTTCTTCCCGGCTGCCGTTATTATCGCATCCCTGGGGTCTTCCCTTTTGCATATCGCGGAAAGATGCAGCCCCGCGGGAAGCGCGGTCGGCACGTCTTTCATGCTGTGGACCGCAAGGTCGGCCTCGCCCTTGAGCATGGCCTCTTCTATTTCCTTGACGAAAAGCCCCTTGCCACCCACCTGTGCGAGCGGGACGTCGAGTATCTTGTCGCCTGTGGTGCGGATTTTATTGAGTTCGACTTTCAGTGAGGGTTCGATCTTTTCAATCTCCGACTTCACCCACTCGGCCTGCCACAGTGCAAGCTTGCTGCCGCGGGTTGCGATAACCAGTTTATCTCTTGTCATTATTGTCACTCTCTATTTTCAGGTTGAATAACTTCTGGACGATGTCCAGCATTTGTTCCTTGTCTTCGTCATCGGCCTTCAGCGCTGCAGTGGGAGGGTGAATGATCTTGTTGACAATGGATACCGTGAGATACTCTATGGACTTTATCCTGTCTTCTTCCATGGGGCCGAGTTTCCTGAGCACCTTCTCCAGCTCTGCCTTTCTTATCTCTTCGGCCTTGTTCCTGAGCGCCACTATGGTCGGAGCCGCTGACAGCGACTCTTTCCATTTCAGGAATGAGTCAATCTCCTCGTCCACAATCTTTTCGGCCTTTTCCGCCTCTTTCGCCCTTTCATTGAGATTCGTTTCAATGATCCCCTGGAGGTTGTCTATATCGTAGAGGTAAACATTGTCCAGGTCATTGATCCTGGGATCTATGTTTCTCGGGACGGATATGTCGATTATAAACACGGGCTTCTGCCTTCTCTCTTTCATTATCCTCTGCAACTGCTCCTTTTTCAGTATATAGTGGGGGGCGCCCGTGGAGCATATGATGATGTCGGTGTGCAGCAATTCACGTATGAAATCTTCAAAGGGCACGGCCTTGCCGTGAAACTCCGCGGCAAGCTCTTCGGCCCTTGCAGCGGTGCGGTTGGTCACAAAGACCTTTTTCACGCCGTTGGTTATCAGGTGCCTGGCGGCAAGCTCGGCCATCTCGCCGGCGCCTATGAGCATAAAGGACTTTGAGGACAGGTCGTCGAATATCTTCTTTGCAAGCTCGACAGCCGCAAAGCTTATGCTTACGGCGCTTTCAGCGATCTTTGTCTCCGTCCTGATCCTCTTTGCCGTTGACACGGCCTTTCTCATCAGCTTGTTCAGGAGAACGCCGGTGCTCCTGTTCCTGAGTGCGGCCTCGAAGGCATCCTTCAACTGCCCGAGTATCTGCGGCTCTCCGACGACCATTGAGTCCAGGCTTGATGCCACCCTGTACAGATGCCTTACGGCATCCGCGCCCGTGTACACGTAAAGTGATTTATCCAGGAACTCCAGCGGCACATTATGAAAAGACGAGAGGAAATTCTTAATGCTCTCAACGCCCGAACCGATGTCATTGACAACTGCGTATATCTCCACCCTGTTGCATGTCGAGAGGATTATGTTTTCTTTCACAGCGCCGGAGTTCTTCAGCATATTCATGGCCTCGTCAAGCCTGGCGCCGTCAAAGGCGACCTTCTCGCGTACATCCAGTGCTGCTGTTTTGTGGTTGAGACCTATAACCAATATGTTCATGGACGATGAATATAATGAATAATGAGTAACTTAGTAATGAACAATTGATAATGCGGATATTTTAATTGTCAACTGTTCACCTTACAGCGGCGCATAAAAATATTGCCTGTTTATGCAACATTAAGGTTCATTGTCGATTACAAAAAGACGTGCCGTCCTTTCTGTAAAAGGCCTATGCCGAAAAATGCAAATATAACAATTGCAAAGCCGATGATAGAGAGCATGGCCGCCTTCTTGCCCCGCCATCCGACAGTGACTCTCAGGTGAAGCACAAGGGCATAAATAAGCCATGTGATGAGTGACCACACCTCCTTCGGATCCCATCTCCAGTAGCTTCCCCACGCGGAATGCGCCCATATGATCCCGGTTATAATCGCGAGACTCAGCAGTGAAAACCCGAGGACAATAAGCCTGAAATTGATCTCATCCAGGGACTGGAGGCTCGGCAGCTTCCTGAACAGGTCCCCCAGATGCCTTGACTTGACATACCGCTCCTGCAGGAGATACATGGTGCCGATGCCGAAGGCCATTGCAAAGGCGGCATCTCCCATAAAGGCCATGATTACATGAATTTCAAACCAGTGGCTGTCCAGCACAGGGTTTAATGTCTTTATCTCCCTTGAAAAAAATGCAGAGGAAAACATCAGTACAAAGATGATGGGCATCACAAAAGAACTCAGCATTCCCATTTTGTAACGGAATTCGTGATAGAAAAACAGCACCAGCACACACCATGAAAAGAATGAGGCCGCCTCATGCATGTCCGTAACGGGGATATGGCCCCCCTCGATATAACGGACTATGATATTTGCCGTATGAAACAGAAATCCTATGATCGCGAGGTAGAGCGTTGCCCTCGATGATGCCTTTTTCCCGCCTTTTTCCCCCTGAAAAGCTCTGCAATACCAGTGATTGCGGCTATGAAGTAAAAGGTGAGGGCCAGCTCAAAAAGAAGTACGTTTATCTCTATCTGAAGCAATGCGAGGGCTCCTTGGATTTTTTGAATCACCAAAAATCATCTATATATTTTTTGACATGGGCGAGGAATTTGTCAATTTCTCCTTTTTTATTGATTAAATCCATGCAGAAGACCTCAGCGTCTTCCTTCAGCAGGGAAGGGATAAAAGGAGGTCTCTGCATTTTTTTATCCGAGTTGATTATCAGTATATCGGCCATTCCGGGCAGTTTCAGGGCCGAAGGCTTTATCTGCCCGTCTTT
>JAADFS010000151.1 GCA_013152795.1 Deferribacteres bacterium | reverse complement strand
AAAGGGCTGTAACCATGCCGAGAATCTTCGATAATATAGAGCAGTCATTATTGCTCACTCTGAAAGAGACGCTGAAAATTTCGGAACGTGCTGATTTTTGTATCGGCTATTTCAACTTGAAGGGCTGGAAACAGCTTGATGAGTATGTAGACCTTAATGTTGCATAAACGGGCAGAGGAGTCTGCCGGAAAACGGGAAAAAAGCCGTTCTCCGTGTCGGTTAACCGTGTCCGTTTCTGTTGTGTGTCTTTTACGGTCACGAACAACGGACACGAATCACGGGCGGTTGATACGCCGTGCGGAATATTTCCTAAAGGAATCGCGGATAAAACTTTCCCGGCAGACTACTCTGCCCCGCCGGCAGTATTGTATGCCACTGTAAGGTACAGACAGATGAAGAACCGGATTTCATCATCAGCTACGACATCAAATATCGTATGGGGGATGGATTGGTAATCAGGGATGATAAAAGAAGGATAAACTTTAAAGATTAGCAAATTCAAACATGGTTTGATAAATGAGGAGATAAGAATTACGGAGAGAAAGAGTGAAACTGGACCACATTGGCATATGGTCTGAGATCAAACTGGAGATCATTAAGGATTACGCCAGTGCTTATACAAAAATAATGAATAATCAAACATGGTGTAAGGGATACGTTTATATCGATGCCTTTGCTGGTGCAGGAAAACATATCAGCAAGACCACCGGAAAGATTGTACTTGGTTCGCCATTAAATGCACTGGAGATTGCCCCACCATTTGCAGAGTATCATTTTATCGATCTTGACGAAGACAGAGCTGAGGGCTTTGTGTATTCTTGACCCATATGGGCTACATATCAGGTGGGAGACTATAAAAATTGCTGCTGGATTAAAAACAGTTGATATTTTCATAAACTTTCCAATCATGGATATAAACCGAAATGTATTATTTGGATATCTGTCAAAGGCTGATGTAGAAGATGTAGAGAGGATGAATGCTTTTTGGGGCGATGAAAGCTGGAAAGACCTGTTATATAAAAAACAGGAAACCCTTTTTGGAGATACTCAACATATAAGAATCGAAAACTATAATATTCTTGCTAAAAAGTTTAGCGAAAGACTGAAAAAGGTTGGGTTTAATTATGTCCCTGAACCAATTTTAATGAGAAATACCAAGAATGGGCCTCTCTATTATCTTTTCTTCGCGTCTCAAAGGGATGTTGCGACTCACATAGTAAACGACATTTTCAACAAATATAGAAGAACGTTATAATGCCGGAAATTACTTCATATAGAACAATAAATCCAAAAATCAATATGGAAATAAAGGAACATGCTGTAAGCTATGAAAATAGCGAAGACCAGCAATCCCCCCTTGTTTCTGAACTCTGGGCTATCCGTGGAAAATGTGACGAACTTACGGTTAATAAAATGGCTGAGAATGCAAATTTGCCATTAAAATGGCTTGGCAAATTCCCGGGGATAAACGGTGACAAAGGAATAAATAAACTCAAGGCCGAAAGAAACGTGCTCTTACTAAGAAACCGTACGAGTCCTTTTATTGAACAGTTTCAACATCCAATAGGAAGGTGCGCGAAGTTCTATAAATTGACTGCTTACAATAGTTGTAACTTCTGGTGTGAATACTGCTATCTTTATCTCACCTTCCGCAATATGCCTGTATCGACCCATTTTGTAAATTATGAGAAGTTGTTTCGTGAACTTATTAAATTTGACAATCAAAATATCCCGGAAAGATTGAGGATATTAAATCTTGGGGAGCTGTGTGACCCTCTGGCATTGGAGTCGGTAACAGGCTTTGCCAAAGAGCTTATTACCTTTGTCGCAAAGGAAACAAAGGAAACAAAACTCCTTTTTCTCACAAAAAGCGATGATATTGGCTCTCTGTTAAATCTTGATCATGGTGGCAAATCTATAATCTCGTTCAGTATCAATACCGATAAAATTTATCAACAGTTGGAACACAGAACAGCTTCACCTGAGTCAAGATTGATTGCAGCAAGGGAATTACAGAATGCCGGTTATGAAGTACGGTTACGAATAGACCCTGTTATACTTTATTCAACATGGAGTAAAGATTACACAGCGCTTATTGAAAAAATATTTGCATATGTAAGGCCCTCACGGATTACAATAGGCGAATATCGACCCTCAAAAGGACTTGCCTCTCACATAAGTTCACGTTTCCCGAACTCATCCCTTCTGAAAATAAACGCCGCTTTAATTAAAGAGGGAGCGAAACTGAAATATCCTGAGAAGTATCGTTTAGCCATGTTCCACACAATTATTAACGCCATAAGAACACGTGACAAAAGAGTGAAAATAGCCCTGTGTAAAGAGGAATCAAAAATATGGAAAACTCTCAATATACCGATGAATGGACTGTATTGCAACTGCCTTAGATAGCATCACATTTAATAATCAACCACGACATCAAGTACAGGATGGGGATTGAGAGTGGGGGAAAGGAAGCAGAAAAAAGTCCGGATGGGTTTTGAGTCGCGAAATGAGTGATTAGCAATAAATCAGCAAAACATGACTCTAACACCTTGATAAAAAAGGACCGCTGACTCCCCGATGAACGGAGGAAACCGCTTAAAAGGGCAGGGGAATTGTATAATAAGGGAATATAATGATTAAGGGGAGGTTGGGAGGGGTTGCTTTTTCAGATGGAAAAACTCGTTTTCAACAAGTCCCCGGCTCCTACCATCGGGGTGGAGCTGGAGATACAGATAATCGACAAAAGGACACTTGAACTCGTCCACCTGGCGCCTGAAATCCTGAAAAAGGTGCCGCCGTCCCACAGGCAGAGGATCAAGCCGGAGTTTATCCGCTCCATGGTTGAGATCAATACGGGAATCTGCGGCTCGGTGGCGGAAGTGGAAGAGGACCTGAAGGCCACTTATGCGCTCCTCGGCGATATCGCCGGAGGGCTGGGCGCGGCCCTTTATTCGGTCAGCCTTCATCCGTTCTCAAGGGGCTCCGAGCAGGTTGTCTCGGACCATCCCCGGTATAAAAAGATAATGCAAGAGCTGCAACTGGTCGGAAGGAGGTTTATAAGCCAGGGCCTGCATGTGCATATAGGAGTCGATGACAGGGAGAAGGTCATCAAGGTCAATAACAATCTCAGGATTTACCTGCCCATACTGCTCGCCCTCACCACGTCATCGCCGTTTTATGAATCCGAGGACACGGGGCTCATGTCATACAGGGCCAAGCTGTTTGAAGACCTTCCGCTTGCAGGCATTCCTGATTCCCTGCAAGGCTGGGAGGAGTACACAACCGTCGTCAGCCTGCTTAAAAAGAGCGGGATCATCGAATCCGTCAAGGATATATGGTGGGACGTAAGGCCCCATCCCGACTTCGGCACTGTTGAGATAAGGGTATGCGACATGCCCTATTCCCTGCACGACGTGCTTGCCGTCACCGCGCTTATCCAGGCGCTCGTGATCACGCTGGCCGAGCAGCATGAGGAGCCGGAGCCCCATATTCAGATACTCCGCTCCAATAAATGGCAGGCGGCCCGCTACGGGCTTGAAGGGTTCTTTGTGGATCCGTTTTTCGGCAGGAGGTACCCGATGAAAGAGGCCGCGACCGACCTGTACAGGCATGTAAGGCCTGTTGCAGAGAAGCTCGGCTCCGGCAGGTACCTTGACGGAATCCCTGAGATACTCAGGCGCTCGACAGGCGCGCATATCCAGAAAAGACTCTATTACGGCAAAAAGAAGGACGGCTTCGGCAAAATGATCAGGGCTGTTCAGGAGCTCTTCTTCAAATGAGGGGTGCCGTTGCATCAGGACATCCGCTGACGGCCCGGGCCGCAGCGGACATGTTTTCACTCGGCGGCAATGCCTTTGACGCCGCGGTCGCCGCGGGATTCGCCTCAGTGGCTGCTGAGCCGACCCTCACGAGCCTGGGCGGCGGCGGCTTCCTGCTTGCGCATATCGCGGAACAGAAGGAAGACATACTCTTTGACTTCTTCGTAAACACCCCCGGCCTGGGGAGCCGGACACACGGAAAACCCGCCATGACACCGGTGGATATCCATTTCCCCGAGTGCACACAGGTCTTTCATACAGGCTTCCCCTCCGCCGCTGTGCCCGGCATGTTAAAGGGACTGCTTCATGTCCACAAGAGGCTCTGCACCCTTCCCCTGAAGACCGTTCTGGCGCCTGCACTGTCGTGTCTGAGGGAAGGCGTGGAGGTCACGGCCCTGCAGGAGTACTTCCTGAACCTGCTCGAGCCCATTTTCGGATCAACTGACTACGGCAGGGAAATCTATACCACCGGCGGCGAATCCATAAAACAGGGCGGAAGGCTCTTCAACCCCCTGCTTGAAAGATTCTTTGAAGGTATAGCAGAGGGGCGGAGCGACATATACAACGGAGAGACGGCGCGGAGTTTCACAGAAGAGATGGAAAAACAGGGCTGCCTTATAACCCCGTACGACCTTGAGGCATATGAGGTAATCGAGAGAAAACCCCTGCGCCTCGCATACCGTGACAGTGAGATACTTACAAATCCGCCCCCGTCATCAGGCGGGATGATGCTGGCGCTCGGCCTGAGCCTCATTGAAAACCTGAGGCTCTCTTCTGTGTCCCGCGAATCCGCGGAATTCTTTATAGCACTTGTGGAGCTTATGAAACAGATGCAGAATTTCAAACCGGTGGAAAACACGGGCGGGTCGTCTTACCCGCTGGACAGGGCCGAGTTGTCACCAGTGATTGAATCCTTTATCAGGAACGTCACCGAAAAGACCTTTATCGCCACGCAGGGGACAACCCACATAAGCGCAGTAGACGGGCAGGGAAACGCCGCATCAATGACCACATCAAACGGC
>JAADFS010000150.1 GCA_013152795.1 Deferribacteres bacterium | reverse complement strand
TCAAAGGATACTATGGCTCCGAAACCCTTCATCTGGCTCTTCGCCGTGTCGTGGCCGGGATGATCTTTCAGCCCCGGGTAGTAAACCCTGCTGATGTAAGGGTTGTCCAGCAGGGCTTCGGCAATGTATTGGGCGTTGGAGCACTGTTTTTCCACCCGGATGCAAAGCGTCTTCATGCTCCTTTCAAGCAGGTAGCAGGCATTTGCGTCCAGGCTGCCTCCGAGGTTGGCGGCGGAATTCCTTATTTTTTCAATGAAAGGCCTTGAGCTTACAGCAGCGCCGCAGCAGATGTCACTGTGGCCGCCCAGGTATTTTGTTCCGCTGTGCAGCACAATATCAATGCCCAAATCAATAGGGTTCTGGTTGACCGGGGTTGCAAAGGTGTTGTCTATGGCGGTGACTATGTTACGGGACCTTGCAATACGGGACACTGCCCTGATGTCGGTTATCTTGAGCAGGGGGTTGGAGGGGGATTCGATAAAGATAATCCTGGTGTTTTCCCGCCTGTTGAATGTCTTCAGCCTCATTGGAGACAAAGGTATAATCAATCCCGAATCTCCGGAAGTCGGCTGTTACAAAATGGTGGGTGCCCCCGTAGATATCGCCCTGAAGAACGGCATGGTCCCCGCTGTTCAGAAACGCAAGCAGCACGGTGCTGATTGCAGCCATCCCTGAACTGAAGATCAGGCCGTCCTCTGCATTCTCCAGGGCGCACAACTTGGCGGCTACAGCCGTCTGGTTGGGGGTGTTGAAGTACCTCGGATATATATTGTGCGGCATGTCCAGGTATTCAAATGCAGACGATGTGAATACCGGGGTGTTTACCCCGCGGGTTTCCCTATCCGGGTATGTGCCGCTGTGTACGCAAAGGGTGTGTTTTTTCATGTCCGTGTTCTCCTTTCATCCATAATGCCTGTGTTCATTTCCGCCCTGTACGGCACCGGGTTCCTCTGAAATATCCGATACACGCACGCAATTGCGTCCCGCCCTCTTGGCCTGCAGCAGGGCCTTGTCAGCGGCATCAAGCAGGGCCGGTACATCCGTGTGCACCGGGACGAGGCTGACTATCCCTATGCTCGCGGTGATCCCGACCGGCCTCAGTGAGGTCTCCAGAGGGCTTGCGGCGATGGATGCCCTGAGGCGTTCCGCAATCTCCCGGGCCATGGACAGGCCGGTATCAGGGAGGATTATTGCGAATTCCTCCCCGCCGTAGCGCCCGATTATGTCGCCTTCGCGCAGTGCGCCGCTCAGCCGCTCTGCAACCCCGCGCAACACCTCGTCACCGGTGCCGTGGCCGCAGGTGTCGTTTACAAGTTTAAAATTGTCAAGGTCGAGCATGGCCACGGCTACAGGGCTCCGGTTTCTTACCGCACCCGCGATTTTCTTCGAGGCTATCTCCAGGAGATACCGCCTGTTGGGCAGCCCGGTCAGTTCATCCCTGTTCGCCCTTTCATGAAGCGCCCTGAGCGGACGGGTCACGCTGAACGACAGGGGAATCGCCAGGATGCACGCTGCTATGCCCACTGCAATGGCGAGCAGGAGGTTCCTGCGCTGATTGCGCCTGATCGGGCCGAGGAAGTCGTCCTCGGGGGCATGTACGGCTATTATCCATGACCAGTGGTTGGCTGCGCCGAATGGAGCGAAAATCGCATTGTGTTTAGCGCCGCCGGCCTGAAAAGACACAAATGAGAATTGCTCCCGGCTTATTGTCTTTATATCTCCCAACTTTTCATATGCAGCGCGCACCACGGGGTCTTCGATTTCCGATACGCGGGCAAGCCGCAATTCACGCGCGCCGCTGGTTGCGGGCTTTATGAGTTTGTCCATGTCGGGAAATGCCACGAGATTCCCCTCCCGGTCGAATATGAAGGCCGAGCCGTTTTTTCCTATCCTGAGGCCGCCCAGGAACCTGGATATATCCGTAATCTCGATATCAACGCCTATTACCCCCGTAATCTTCCCTGACTTGCCAAAGACAGGGGCTGCGGTTGTAACCCCGGGAAGACGTGATGTATAAAATACATACGGGTCCGTCCATATCAGTTTGCGCGTAAGACGGACCCTCCTGAACCAGGGACGTGACCTCGGATCATATGTATCATCCGGATCGAGCCAGCGTGACAGCACTTTAAAGGAGGCGTCACGCCGGATGAACTCTGTCATCCGCTTATCACCGTCGATTGATATGAGCTTGGACAGGTACCCTCCGTTGTCATGCTTGACATAGACGAATGCGCCGTTGGAGAAACCGAAGTATATCCCTGCAAACTGGGGATTCACGCGGAGCTGCTCGAAAAAATACAGCTCCATGGCCCCTGTATCACCGGCTGAGACCACGTCGTGCTTTGCGAGATTCCTCGTAAGGTGCGCAGCCTTTTCAGCAGGCGCAAGAAACTCCTCGGTGCGGTCGATCGATTCGGTCACGACGCTTGTCATGATCTGTTTCATATGGTCGAGGAGGACTTTTTCGGTGGATGCACGGGAGGCGATCAGAATCGCCGCAACGGTCACCACCTGTAAGGCTATAAGCCCGACGGTCAGGAGATACCTTACCGGCTCTTTTATTTTATTGCTTTCCGACCGTGGCAGCATTGAGCATGCCTCATTACGGTATGACTTCCGCCGTTATTGATAAAGTGTTATCTGGTTAATGTAAAAGGTGCATCAAGCTTAACCCTGCGCGGTTGCATAAAGGTATCGGTGATTATACAAAACGGCTCACCCCTTTTTATAGTTTACCCTGAACAGCTTGATCAGCCTCCCGGAACGGTCTTCATATGCAAGGGTGACGTCATCGGAATATTTATCCATCTGCGTCAGCCTGTCGTAAAACTTCCATTTGCCCAGCAACCGCTCATCAATGACAATATAGTCCACCTTGTAGAGTTTTGCAAAGTGGACAAGGTCGGCGATATCCGCATACGGAAGCCACGTGAATCTGGCATCACTGTAAAAACTGACCCACGGCTGCCTGCTCATAACATTGAGCTTTTCATATTCCGCCGAGATGTTGTTTTTCAGGTAACGGCCGGCATTGACCGCTTCGACCGGGAAGGCCGTTTTTACGGCATTGGAGAACATGAGATACGGCACGGTGCTCATGATAAAGACCGTAATTATTATGTATTTGATGTTTTTCACGGCAAGGGAGGCAAGCCTGTTTTTCCCGATTTCGTAAAAATCAAGGATGATGGAAAGGGCGGAGCCGGAATTGGCGAAACCCACGGAGGAAAATATGATGAGGAACAATACTGAAAGCAGGGCATGTCTTTCCATTATCAGGACAGCGGGATTAATCAGAAAGAACATCAGCGGAAACAGAATGAATATCAGCCTGCTTTTAGCCCTGAGGAGGTCCCTGGTAAAGAATGCAAAAAACAGTGGGAGCATAATAGGCGCCAACAGTTTGATGAAAATCTTCTGCTCTTCGATAATGTTTTTCCCGTACTTCTTGAGGAAGGACGCCGGATGTTTCGCCACAAAGCCGACAAAGGAGACCTGCGAGTTTTCATCAAAAAGGCGTACCTGGTTTTTTTCGGCATTCAGTGAATAGAGGGCGCTGTCATAATCGGGATTGCCCTCTATGTTCATTAATTCATGGTAGCTTTCGCTCATCTCCGCAATGAATGCGGCGGTGGACGACTTGCCGGACAGCGAAAACTTTCCGGTGGATTTCTGGACAAACAGCAGGTATGGTGAGATGACAAGTATAAATAGGGAAAATACAATAGTGATCTTCAGAAGCTGTCTTTTGTTTCTGAACGGATTCAGGCTGTCTGAACATAAAAACGGCAGCAGCAGCAACAGCAGGCCCTCCGGTCTTGTCAGGTAGGCCATGCCGGTTAATATGCCGGCAGGTATGTAGATGAGGAGATTGTCTTTGCGGGCGGATACTATGAATAAATAAATGGAAAGAAAGGCAAAACAGTAGAACAGTGCATCGGTCTGCCCCACCACCGACATTTTAAGCGCCAGTGGAAGGGCGGCGAATGCAAAAGCGGCGAACAGGCCGGCCTCTTTGTTATATATCTCTTTGCCGATCATGTAGAAGATGATAATGGTTATGAGACTGGCAACGAGGGATACCAGTTTGCCCGAAAGGAAAAGGTCGTTGACGAGCAGGTTCATTAAACCGACGAACGTGGGATATCCCGGCGGGAAGAAGAGCCCCATGTTGTAGTTTTCACCAAAGGCATACATGCCGTTTTCCACCAGGTTCTTCCCGAGGCGTGCAAAGAAAGCCGGATTATTCCCGATGAATACTTCGTGCCTGAAAAAGAGTATTCTTACTGCCAGCCCCGCTAAGAAAATGGCCGCCAATATCAAATGTTCTTTTTTCTTCATTATTGCCTGATTTGCCTTCCAGTGGCAGAAAACATCACCGGCTGGGCAAGGTGGTCCGCCGGAAAAGCTTTATCTGCGATTCCTTTTTTAAACCGTTGAATCCCGGCCGCGGTTTCCCGGCAACTGCCTTGCCCGTTCATGCAACATTAAGTTTAACATGCAGTTGCATAAAAATATCGCCCGCAGCGCAGGCGAGGGCGTGCGTTTACGCAGCATCAAGGTTTATTCCTGATCCGGCTATTATGATAATCTATTATAAAAAAATTTACATTGTTTATTACAATATCCGGCGCTTGCACCTTCCGGTTGTATTAACCTTATTAAACCTTACAGTGGCATAAAATACCGCCGGCGGGGCAGGAGAATTCCCGAAGGGGCTTTATGGCGCCCTATTCCTCATCCCATTTAATGAACGCAGGCAGCCCGGCCATGGCATTGACCATAAGCTCGACCATTCCCGTGTAAGAGATATTGAATTTTTCACCAAGGCCGTAGTGGTTTATGATCTCCCGCATGCTCCCCTTGCAGTTGGAGCACGGGGCTATGATACATTTCCTGATATCAGGGGTGATTACATCTTCAAACACCTCCAGTACCTGCCTTGTTTTCAGCCTCTGGCTCGTCTTTATCTTCCACTGGTCGAAATTGTAGGAGCGCATGATGCCGAATCCCGAGCCCCCGCCGCAACAGTAGTTTCTCACGCCGTGGGGCTCCATCTCCCTGAACTGCGGGCATATCCTGTTGATGACATGCCTCTGCGGCCGGACGATGCCCATCATGCGTGTTATGCTGCACGGGTCCTGGAGGGTCACCGGAAAGTTGTTCCTCAGGGGATCAAATTTTACGGCTCCGCTGTTTACTATCTCGCGGAAGAGGGGAAAACAGCTCTCGCGCGGAATCTCCGAAAGGCTGAGGTCACCCGGAAAGACCCTGTCACCTGTTACACAGAACACCTTGTGTGCATGGCCGCACTCTCCCACCACTATCTTTTTCACTCCCAGTTCCCTGG
>JAADFS010000149.1 GCA_013152795.1 Deferribacteres bacterium | reverse complement strand
AGGATTCTGAAGGATGTCAAGGCTATTTACTATCAGTAGTTCGGCCCTGATAATATTATCGGTAATATTATCACTATGCTGCAGCGCATCAGCCTCTGACCTTATTAAAAAGGGAGAAAAAAAACCGATAGTCATAACATCGCAAACCCTTACAGCGGATAATAAAAAACATACCGCCGTATTCGAGGGCTCTGTTGTGGCAACAACGGGAGACCTGGTAATCTATGCGGATCAGATGACGGTCTTTTACGATAATTCCGACAATAAAATCAAAAAGATACACGCATCCGGAAATGTGAGGGTCCACAACAGGGAAAGGGCGATATTCTCGGATGAGGCCGTTTACTTCAGTAACGGTGACGGAGAAAAGATAATCTTCAGCGGGAGTCCCAGGGCCGTGGAAGGAGAAAATGTGATTACAGGAACCCAGATAACCTTTTACCCGGAAGATGACCGTGCTGTGGTGGAGGGAAGCCGTGTGATACTGCAGAATACCGAAAAAGAGGGAAATAAATAGTGCACTTTCTCGAAGTCTCCGGGCTTAAAAAAAATTATAAAGGGCATAACGTGGTTTCCGGCATCAGCCTGAACATCAACTCAGGGGAAGTCGTCGGTCTTCTCGGTCCCAACGGCGCGGGAAAAACCACCACATTTTACATGATACTCGGAATCATAACCCCAGATGACGGCGTAATTTACCTTGACGGTGAAAACCTGAACCACTCGCCCATGTATAAACGGGCCAGAAAGGGAATCGGGTATCTGCCCCAGGAGCCTTCCATATTCAGAAAACTGAAAGTAAAAGACAATATAAAGGCGGTTCTTGAGATAACGGATACCGATGAAACCGCCAGGCGGGAAAAACTTGACCGTATCCTTGAAGAGTTCAATCTCAAACAGTTTGCCGGAAGATACGGATACCAGTTGTCAGGCGGCGAGCGCCGCAAGGTCGAGATTGCAAGGGCCATAGCCGTTGACCCTGTATTTATACTGCTTGACGAGCCGTTTGCGGGTATAGACCCCCTCGCTGTCATCGAACTGAAAAAGACACTCCGCCAGCTTACCCGCAGGGGAATAGGCCTGATAATTACGGACCACAATGTGCGGGAGACACTATCGATAACGGACAGGGCTTATATAATAAGTGAGGGAAAAATCCTGGCGCACGGAGCGCCGAATGATCTTATTTCCAACGAACTCGTAAAGAGGGCTTATCTCGGAGAGGAGTTCAGGTTATAATGGCACAGGAACAGAGGCTTGAGCTCAGGCTTTCCCAGAAACTGATACTCACACCCCAGCTCCAGCAGTCGATAAAGCTCCTGCAGTTGCCGCTGCTTGAGCTTTCGCAGGAGATTAACCAGGAATTGATGAGCAACCCTCTGCTGGAGGAGAGATCGGAAAAAGAAGATGAGGTGTTAAACGAAACGCCCGGAACCGTAAGCGAAGAAGAACCGGTTCAGGAGGCCTTTGATGATGCCGAGGCTCCGCTTGAAAAGATATTCGGCTTTACCTCTGATAATTACTTTGAAGAGAGGGAAAGCGACGGCAGGGACCTCGGGTATTTCTACGAGGCTGCCGATGAAACAACCTCCCCTTTTGAACGAAACAGAAAAAAAACCGACCTCTATGAACACCTTCTCTGGCAGTTGAGGCTTTCTCATGTGCCCGAGAAACTCGGCAAGGTCGCAGAGATAATCATCAATAATTTAAATGAAGACGGCTATCTCCAGGCGTCTCTTGAAGAGATCGCCAATCTTGCCGGTGTTGATCCGGAAACAGCAGGGGAGGCCCTCTCCTTTGTTCAGACGCTCGATCCTCCGGGAGTGGGGGCCCGGAATCTGCAGGAATGCCTGCTGCTTCAACTGGAGCCGCTGAACCTTAAAGGGACATTCGTGGAAAAGGTCCTTCTTGAGGGTTTTTCCGAGCTGGAAGGCAAAAAATACAGGCAGCTTGCGGCGAAATTCAGGACATCAATTGAGGAGGTGCTCGCAGCGGTCAAAATCATCGAGGGTCTGGAGCCGAGGCCCGGCAGGAACTACTCCGGAGACGAGCCTGTCCACATAGTCCCCGACGTGTATGTCGAGGAATCCGAGGGCAAGTTCATTATAACGCTGAATGACGACGGTATTCCCAGGTTGAGGCTTTCGAACTATTACAGAAAACTCCTTGCCAACAAACAGTCACTCGGACCGGAGGAAAGGCAGTTTCTGGAAGAAAAACTGCGCTCGGCGATATGGCTGCTGAGAAGCCTTGACCAGAGAAACAAGACAATTTACAAGGTGACGGAATGTATCCTGAAATTCCAGGAAGAATTCTTCAGAAAGGGGCCGGAATTTCTTAAGCCACTGAATCTCCGGGACGTTGCAGAGGCCCTGGGCATGCATGAGAGCACAATAAGCAGGGTCACTTCCAACAAGTATATTCAGTGCCCGCAGGGGCTCCTGAACTTCAGATTTTTCTTCAGCAATGCCGTTTCTTCATCAAAAGGGGATATTTCATCATCAACCGTCAAGGATATGATTAAACAGATTATCGCAGAGGAAGACCCTGCAAAGCCGCTCAATGACAAGAAGATAGTCGAAATTCTCAAGGAAAGGGGAATAAATGTAGCCCGCAGGACAGCGGCCAAGTACAGGGAAGAACTGAAAATTCCGTCTCACATTAAACGCAAAAAATGGTTCTGAAAAGAATTCATTAAATACCGTTCGGGCAGAGCAGGGCAACCTTCGGTTTCTCCTGCTCTGTTGTCAATACTTTTATGTAACTGTAAGCTCAAGGTAAGGCTACCTTAATGTTGCATAAACGGCAGCGGAGCCTGCCGTAAAACCCTTATAAAGCGATAGGGGAGCGGTATTTTTATACAACTGTAAGGTTTAGACGAAGGAGGAGTGGCAAATGAACATTATCATTAATTGCAGGCACATGGATCTCACACAGAATCTCAGGAACTATGCAGAAGAAAAAATAGGCAAATTCAGCAAATATCTTGCAAATATCACCGAGGCAACGGTTACATTAAGTGTCGAGAAGTACAGGCACAAGGCAGAGGTTCACCTGAAAGTCAACGGCTCATTGATAAAGGCGGAGAGCATCACCGGTGAGATGTATTCATCAATCGACGAGGTAGTGGAAAAGCTTGCGCGCCAGGTCAGAAAATACAAGGAAAAGATCGTATCACACAGAAAAAACAAAAACAAATCCTCAACCGTTGCGGAGTCAGCAGAGTCGCCGCCTGTAATCATCAAGAACAAATCCTTTGATATCAAACCCATGAGCGTGGAGGAGGCCGCCATGCAGATGGACCTTCTGGACAAGAATTTCTTCATATTCATAAATGCATCCTCAGGCAATATCAATGTCCTTTACAAAAGAAACGACGGCAACTTCGGACTCATAGAACCCGTTAAATGAAAAAAGCGCAGAAAAGCGGACGGCCTTTAATCATCATCCTGACGGGGCTTTCCGGCTCGGGAAAGACAGTAGCGCTCAATGCCTTTGAAGACAGCGGCTTTTTCTGTGTTGATAATCTTCCCGTCGCCCTCATAGAGACCTTCCTTGATTTAACGCGCGACATGCCAAAAATAGCCATAGGAATGGACATCAGGGAAAGGGAATTCCTTACGGATTTCTCCGAGATAATCTCCGGCCTGAAAAAGGACAGAAAGATAGAGATCATATTTCTTGAGGCCTCGGAAGAGGTGATCATAAGGAGATTCAAGGAGACGAGGAGGCCCCATCCGCTTGCCTACAGGGACCTGAGCAGGGCAATCCGCAAAGAGGCGAAACTGCTGGAGCCGATACGGCGGGAGGCTGACGAAATTATCGACACATCCTCTTTAAACCCGCATGAACTGCGCAGGTTTATCACTGAATCTTATCTCAAGAACCGTACCAGGAAGATGTCCATCCGTCTCATCTCCTTCGGCTACAAGTACGGGATGCCTCCGGAGGCGGACCTGCTGTTTGATGTGCGGTTCCTGCCGAATCCTTATTTTATAGAAAAATACAGGGAATTCCCCGGAACATCCGGGAGGGTGAAAAAGTTCGTTCTGTCGCAGGAAGACACAAAGGAATTCCTTGAAAGACTGATGCCGCTTCTGCTCTACCTCATTCCTCTTTACAAGCAGGAGGGAAGAACCTATCTTACAATAGGTTTCGGATGTACGGGCGGCAGGCACAGGTCCCCGGCTGTTTCAGAGGAGGTCAGGAAACGGCTTAAAAAACATAAACTGGATGTATCAATAACCCACAGAGACCTGCATTGTTCGTCTTCCTGAAGCATATACTACATAAACAGGCAGGAGGGCCTGCCGTAAAACCTTTCAACCTCTCCTGCCAGCAGGCGGTATTTTTATGCCACTGTAAGGCAAAGTTTACAGGCCGATGAGACAGGAACAATGAGACAAAAGGCAAAAAGAGCACCCGGCAGAATATACCTTGACCATAACGCCTCAACCCCGCTGGCGCCCGAGGTCGCCTCGGTAATGTCCGCTTGCCTGGAAGAAACCTTCGGCAATCCTTCAAGCTCTCATTTCGCCGGGGAAGCGGCAAAAAAGGCCGTGGAGCACGCCAGGCTTAAGGTTGCGGAGCTGATCGGCGCGTCACCGGAGGAAATCATCTTTACATCAGGCGGCACGGAAGCCAATAATATGGCAATCCTCGGGACCGCCCGCAGATTTAAATCCGGCCACATAATCACATCATGCACAGAACACCCCTCGGTCTTAAACCCGTTGAAACACCTTGAAGACACGGGATTTGAGGTAACCTACCTGCCGGTGGACAGGTACGGCCTTGTCAATCCCCGGGACGTGGCCTCAAACATAAAAAACAATACCATACTCATCACAATTATGCACT
>JAADFS010000148.1 GCA_013152795.1 Deferribacteres bacterium | reverse complement strand
CCTTGAGGGCATCATACCGGACAGCCTTGCCGGAAGTATCGGAAGGCAGTATCTTGTGCCCTATTTCAGGAAAAAGGATTATTCCACCGGCATAGCCAAGGCCACCCTGGCGCTCATAAACATCATCGCATCCGATGCAGGGGTTGAAATCACCGGCATGCCCAAGCTGCGGACCCGTTCCGCTTACCGCGGGAAGCCGACCATAGCGGGTACCATATTCGGCATCCTGTTTGTCATCGGCCTGGTCTATCTGTTTATAAGGCATCCGCGCCTCCTCATATTCCTTTTCATGATGAACATGCTGGGCGGCGGCAGAGGAGGCGGCTGGGGCGGTGGCGGCGGTTTCGGGGGAGGATTCGGCGGTGGCGGCGGCGGTGGTTTCGGTGGAGGAGGTGCGTCCGGGGGCTGGTGATGTTTTCATGCCACTTTTAAAGTTAAAGCAACAGTAATGAAAATAAATGCAAGTACAAGGAGGTTTTTCTCATGTCAAAAGGTTTAAAAACGGCTCTGATAATCGTGGGCGTTGTGCTTTTGCTGGCTTTTATGACTTTCAGTTGGTTCCGCAGCGGATACGACAGGGTTATCGCCATGGATGAAAACGTCAGGGCAAGCTGGGCGCAGGTTGAAAACCAGTTGAAAAGAAGATACGACCTGATCCCGAATCTCGTGGAGACGGTCAAGGGATATGCCGCCCATGAAAAGGAGCTTTTTGAGAACATTGCCAAGGCCAGAACGCAATATTTCAACGCCAAAAGCGTAAAAGACAAGATAAAGGCGTCCAACCAGCTTGAAGGCGTCCTGTCGCGGCTGCTCCTGCTCCGGGAGGCGTATCCGCAACTGAAGGCGAACGAATCCTTCCTCAAGCTACAGGACAGTCTCGAGGGGACGGAAAACCGTATCGCTGTTGAAAGAAAGAGATACAATGAGGCCGTTCGACAACTGAACACTTATATAAGAACATTCTTCGGCAGGTTCTTTGCGGCGATCGCCGGTGTATCAAGCGCTGAATACTATGAAGTCCCGGAGGCTGAAAAAGGGGCGCCGAAGGTGAAGTTCTAATCTTCACGGCAGAGAAACAATGCCGATAGTTAATCCCTGCCCTCCCCTTCCCCTGTCAGGGGGGAGGGGGCAAAACAAGAAAACCCGGGGAAAGAGGTCAAATGGCTAAGTTCCTCGATTATCTGTGGCCTGTACTGATAGCCATTTATATCATAAGCCCGCTTGATGCGCATCCGCTTTTATGGGATGACCTTATTGCAGCAGGGCTGCTCCTTTACCTGTTATTCAGAAAAACAGGACACAGGAGACGGCAGCACGCCGATCACTACAGCAGGTCACAGCAAAACAGAAGCAGCGGAGGCGGCGGAAGCCCGCAGGCACTCACACTGGAGGATGCATACGCATTGCTGGGCGTAAGCCCTGATGCATCATGGGAGGAGATAAACAGGGCATACAGGGAGAAGATGGCAAGGTCACATCCGGACAAGGTCAGCCATCTGAGCGAAGAGCTGCAGGAAAAGGCCGAAGAGATCACGCGGAGGCTCAATGAGGCCATTGATATGATTAAACGAAGTAAAGGGAAATAGCTGAAGACGGCGGGAGAGTTACGGGTTTAAAAAAAGGGTGCAGGGTGCAGAATGAAACAAATCCCCCCTCCCTTGGGGAGGGGTGAGGGGGAGGGAGCTAAGCTGTTACCACTGTAAAGGTGGCATTATATTATTATGCGGCTGAAAATCGACATAACAGGACTCGTTCAGGGCGTTGGGTTCAGGCCTTTTGTCTTCAAACTGGCGGAAGAACTCGGTCTTAAAGGATACGTCCTGAACAATGCAACAGGCGTGTTGATCGAGGTTGAGGGTGAAGAAGGGAAATTAAGCGAATTCCTTCTGCGGTTGGACAGTGAGAAACCGGATATCTCCAGGATATTCAGCCTCCAGCATGCGTTTCTTGAAGAATCAGGATTCACAGGCTTTGAAATAAGGAAAAGCATGGACAAGGGTGACAAAAGGGTGTTTATCCTTCCCGACATATCCGCATGTGAAGAATGTCTGAGGGATGTCACGGAACCGAGAGACAGGAGATTCTTATATCCCTTCACGAACTGCACAAACTGCGGGCCGCGCTTTACCATCATAGAAAAACTCCCCTATGACAGGAGAAACACCTCCATGAAGAATTTCAGCATGTGTCCTGCATGCAAAAAAGAATACCACATGGACTCGGACAGGAGGTTTCACGCCCAGCCGATTGCATGCTGGGCCTGCGGACCGTGGATAAGCCTTTACGACCGTGAGGGCCAGGTGTTATGTGAAAAAGAAAGCGCGCTTGAAAAAACCGTCAACCTTATCCGCAAGGGATATATAATAGCCGCCAAGGGTATCGGGGGGTATCATCTCATATGTGATGCAACCACAGAGGATACAGTCAGGAGGTTGAGGGAGAGGAAGCACCGGGAGGAAAAGCCTCTGGCGGTCATGTTCCCTGACATTGAGGCGATCAGGCAGGAGATGAATATCACGCCCCTCGAGGAGCGCGCAATAACATCAATAGAAAAACCCGTGGTGATAGTGGAGAAAAAGGCATCGACATCACTGGCGGCTTCGGTATCTCCCGGCTACAGGAGCGCCGGTGTCTTCCTGCCGTATACACCCATGCATTACCTGATCCTGAGGAAATTCAGAAAGCCTGTGGTCGCGACAAGCGCCAACATATCGGATGAGCCGATAGTAGCGGATGAGGCGGATGCCTTTGCGCGGCTTTCAGGGACGGCGGATTACTTTCTCACGCACAACCGGAGAATCCTCAGGAGGTGTGATGACTCGGTTGTCAGAATCGCGGCAGGCCGGCAGATGCCGGTGAGACGCTCGCGGGGCTTTGCACCCCTGCCGGTCACCGTGCCTTTCAAGCTGAAAAAACCCGTGCTTGCCCTCGGCGCCTACATGAACAGCACGATCGCCCTCGGCATTGATGACAGGGTGTTTATATCACAGCATATAGGAGACCTGGATACCCCGCTTGCCATGGAATTTTATGAGCAGGCTGTGGAGGATTTTCTCGGATTATTCAGGATAAAGCCCGAGGTGGTGGTCTCAGACATGCACCCCGGATATTACAGCACAAAATACGGCGAGAGGCGCTTCCAGGACATGCTTCTCAAGGTCCAGCACCATTATGCCCACATACTGTCCTGCATGGCTGAAAACGGCGTAGCCGGGCACACGGAGGTCATAGGATTCGCATTTGACGGCACGGGATATGCTCCGGACGGCACGATATGGGGCGGCGAGGTGCTGACGGCCTCTTACAGCGGATTTAAAAGGGTCTTTCACCTCAGCCCTTACAGGCTGCCCGGCGGGGACAGGGCCGTAAAGGAGCCCTATAGATCCGCCATCTCCCTCCTGTATGAAACCCTCGGAGAGGGGGCGGCTGAGACGGATGTTCTTCCCTTGTCACAGGAGAAAAGGCTGTTTTTTATAAACATGATCAAAAATGATATCAACTCACCGGTTACAACAAGCATGGGGAGGCTGTTTGATGCTGTTGCATCCATAACAGGTCTGAGGCACAGGGTATCCTATCATGCGCAGGCCGCGGCGGAGCTGGAGCAACTGGCCCTTGGGTCTGATGAGAAAGGCTCATATGCATTCAGCATTGAAAAGGACACCATCGTCCACACACCCATGCTCGGGATGATACTCGATGACCTGAAGGCGGGGGTGCCTAAAGAGGATATTGCAAGAAAGTTCCATAACACGATCGTGGAGATCATCGTTTCCACCGCCGAATCCATCAGAAAAGAGACGGGCATATCACATGCTGCATTGTCGGGAGGTGTCTTCCAGAATACAATCCTCCTGGAAAACGCCTTCAATGCATTAAAGGAGAGGGGATTCGTTCCCCTTACTCATCAGCTTGTACCGCCGAATGACGGCGGAATAGCGCTGGGCCAGGCGGCCTTTGCAGGGCGGCATGTGAAGATGCCGTAAAAATCCTTATAGATGAACCTGCATGTTGCATAAACGAGGCAAGGGAGGCTGCCGTAAAACCTTTATAAAGCGATGGATATTGGAAGTATGTTTCTGTTGCAGGAAATAACAAAGAGTGAAATTCAAAAAGACGTCAATATGCCGTGCGGAATATTCCCTGAAGGAATCGCAGATAAAGCTTTTCCGGCAGCCTCCCTTGCCCGCAGGCGATGTCTTTTTGCCACTGTAAGATGAACACAGAAAGAGAGCCCGACCGCTGGTGCCTGAGGTCATGGCTGTGGGTCTTCCTGTGCGCTGCGGCCATCTTTGCCACTGTCCCGGTGGCCAGACGCATCCAGGGGTTTGTTTACAACAGCGTGGGGAGGGAATTTTTCACCTACGCCGTCCTCTCTGTTATAATCGCCGGGCTTGCGGCGGTTCTGTACTTCCTCGCTTTCAGGTTACGGGTACGCAGTATCTCCCAGTATGCGTGGCTGTTTACAGGCGCGGGATTATATGTATACTTCACCATCCAGCTCAGGCAGCATCCTGAAGAGGCGGTTCACTTCCTTGAATACGGTGCCCTGGCTTATTTTCTGTTCAGGGCGCTGAGCTGCCGGATCAGGGACCGGACGATATACATGACAGTCGTCCTGGCGGTACTGTTTGTCGGCACGCTTGACGAATTCATTCAGTGGCTCATACCGAAGAGATACTGGGATTACAGGGACGTCGGGATAAATACGCTTGCCGGGGTATTCTTTTCAATAATCATGTGGAAGGGGATCAGGCCTGAAACAATATCCCGGCCAGTCGTCCGGAGGCTGTCCATCAGGATACTGGCAGGAGTGATCACACTGGACCTGCTCTTCCTGGGACTCTGTCTCTCCAATACACCGGACGCCGTAAGGCGCTATACCGCTGCATTTGAGCCGCTCATGTGGCTCAGGGGCGAAGAAGTGATGACGGAATTCGGTTATGCCCACAAAGACCCTGAAATCGGTACATTCTATTCAAGGCTGACCATCGGGGAATTAAGAGAGCATGACATGAAAAGCAGCAGCACCTATAACAAACTGCCGGTCGATGAAATAACCTCACTGGAAGATTATGAAACACTACGCAGGACCTACACGCGGGTCACCGACCCTTTCATGTACGAATTCCTCCAGCACATAATAGAAAGGGACCTCAGCCTTGATGAATTCCTGCGAAGCGGCAATCAGAAAAGCGGGCTTACGGCATTCAAGGAAAACCTGATCCTCGAAAAATATTTCGGAAGTACATTGAGATACTTCAATGCCGTCTGGTCACGCGAAAAAAGGGACCACTTCAAAGACTCACAGGACTGGCTGAAGAAAAACTATACAGGCGGCAAAGGAAAGATGATAACGTCCTTCAGCCTGAAAACAGCCTGGCTCTTCATAATCGTCATACTGGCGGTGGTATGGACAGCGGGTGAATTATGGAGAATGGCTCGGGATTGCAGGAGATGCCGCGGTTGAACTGTTACCGGCAGCACCGAGAAACAACCCTGATGGTGTCAACACCTTCAAAGGGGGTGCCGGCGACCCTACCTGTCACGTGAACGGCGACATGCTCCCCAGTGGGCAGGACGCTAATTACATCGCTCCTTCTGAACTTCACCATGAGGTCTGCTGTGCCGTCTCTGTCATAGTCTCCGATCCTGTATGGCCAGGGCTCCGCAGGGACTGTTCCTTCAAGGACAATGGAGG
>JAADFS010000147.1:5055-8295 GCA_013152795.1 Deferribacteres bacterium | reverse complement strand
ATGGCCTGCAGTATGTTTTCCGTGTTCATGGTAATGATATTAGCAGAAGAAGCACCCCAAGGCAAGCGGAAGAGTTGTGCCGGCCTGTCTGGATTGCAGGCCCGCCGCGGGTCTGTCTGGACTGACCTGGCGGTGAACCTGTAATATATATTCGTGATGAATTCATTTGAAGAAAGAATCAATCGTGCTGCGGCCCTTATCAGGGGGGCGCAATGGGTTACTGCATTCACAGGCGCGGGGATTTCCACGGAATCCGGTATCTCCGATTTCAGGAGCAAGGGCGGTGTATGGGACCGCTACAGGATTGTCACATACCAGGAGTTTATCTCAAGCCGCCGGGCGCGTATTGAATACTGGAAGATGAAGAAGGAACTCTTCACTGAGATGAAGGATGCAAGGCCCAACAGGGCGCATGCAGTACTTGCAGAACTTGAAAGAGCGGGAAAGCTGAAGTGCCTGGTAACACAGAATATAGACGGTCTTCACCAGGATGCAGGAAGCAGCAATGTCATAGAGCTTCACGGGACAAACAGGAAGGCGGTCTGTCTGAACTGCGGGAAACAGTGGCCCATAGAAGACATCCAGGAGAGACTCGAAGCAGGGGAAACAGATCCTTCATGTGACGAATGCAGGGGATTCATAAAACCCGCGACTGTTTCCTTCGGCCAGGCGATGCCCGAACAGGAAATGATAAAGGCGTATGACTGCGCCCTGAGATGCGACCTGTTAATAATGATAGGTTCATCCCTTCAGGTCGAGCCCGCTGCATCCATTCCCCGTGAGGCCCATCGCACGGGGGCAAAGCTCATCTATATCAACCGCACCCCTACTCCCACAGACCACCTTGCGGAGGTGCTCTTCAGTGAAGACGCCGGCGATGTTATGTCGGCGGTGCTTGAAAGGCTGAGACAGTAGACTTGTATCGCCCGCAAGGATGATGCTGTTTGTCATTCCATAGTGACATGGCGCGCTATGCCCCTTCTCATGATAAAATAAAAATATGGAAGCCAAATCCTCAAGAGCGCTCCAGGTGAACCTGCAGGACTACCGTGTGGATGTCACCGTTGACCCTAAGTACTATGTCATACGGGACGTGATGTCCAGGTATGACGGCCTGCAGAAGGTGCTGGATACCTTCCTTACGGAGCTCTGCCATCCGCGCAAGAACCGCCGGTTTATCGTAAATGAAGCAAGGACCTTTTCGCTCGGGTATTTCTATGACCTGAAGACACATCCGAAAGGGCCTGATGCAGCGAGGCTATACGTGGACATCGCCGTTGACGCCGTTGAAAACGCAACCGAGACGGATGTGAGGATCGCCTCTTTCCACAATCTCTATCTACTGCTGCAGAGATTCATAAAAGAGGGGGGCCCGGAGCTGGAGAGGTTTCTGCCGGTGATATATTACGGCTTTGACCGTATGAGAGAATTTACCGGGGAGAGCTTCGCACTTGCTGCCAGGGGCTATTACCAGTTGAACAGGCTCGCCGCCGCCTTTCTTGAAAATGCGCCTCCGGGCGCGGACTTCCGCTCTGTTAACTCCCTCCTCGTGAGGTATTTTGAGTATACCTTCTCTTACTGGCTCTCCGAAGATGACCCGGCCGAGTGGTTTGAGAGGGAAATCTCCCGGGATATTCCCGCTGAAATATCCGGATTTTTCAGCCCCGTATCACATGCTCATCTGGCTGAATGCAGGACGCGTCTCCGGGAGATCACCGACAGTCAAGATGAAAATTCGCCCGCAACCCTGAAGGCGCTGCTGGACCTGCCGGGATACGGAGACATAGCCGGCGTATACAAGGGACTGCCTGACAGGATATTCAAATCGGTCGGCGATGAGAAGCTCAGGCACCAGTATAAACTGATCTTCCTCTTTCACAACATGAATATAGCCGGCCTTTCCGGCATCCACGAGGACACCCTGAGGGAGATCAACCGGAGCATTGCATGGCTTATCAGCCACGAGGACCCCGAAGACGTGCAGCGCCTGATTGAAAAGACCTTCGGTATCCTTAAGGACAGCGTGGATAAATTCCCGGATACGGTTCTGAAGACTGTTTTAAACATGGGCAAGGGTGTGTACAGGACCGACGAGAGCGACCTTGTCAGTTTCTTCAACCGCTCGGTGGTGCTGCTGGGTTTTCAGACGCCTGATTTCAGGGGGATCAGTGAGGACTGGCAGATACGCAGCAACCACGCCCATCTGCAGAACATCCGCACGTGGATGGAGCTGATAGCCCTGAATCCCAAGTGGTCCAAGAAACTCCTCTCTTCCCTCATCATCCATCTGTCGCTCAGCGGCGTGCTTATTAAAGACACCGACCTGTTCCCGCGGGATATCACGGCTTTTCTGAACAGCGACATCAGGCCCGTGTATAACCTTGTAAAACAGCTCATGCGCCTGTTCCCGGCATATTTCAACGAGATCGGCGCAGAGGGTCAGCTCAGGGACATATCCACGAGGATTGACGAGATATGCAAGCGCAGGGATATCCTGATACATTTTCTCAGAAAGCAAAGCCATGTTGAAAGCTCAAACAAGACCGTCTCCCTGATCGAGGCTGTCCTTGACTTCTGGAGGACGAAGTCGAAAAATCAACTGAAGCAGTATCTCCCGCAGAACATATACGAGCGGATCGATACCCGGGGGGAGTATATTGACGGTGTCAGCAGGGTGATGAATTATGTCTTTCAGAGCAGGGGACTGGCCAGGGTCACCGACCTCCTGCTGCTCGGGGATGATTACCTGCCTGAACTCAGGGAAAGATTTCCGGAGGGGCATGAAACCGATATTGAAAGGGTCGCACTCGCCATTGCCTTTTACAGGCTGCTGTACCGTAAATACAACCGCGGTTCATATGATATCGATGATTATATCGCCCATGCGCAGGCGGCGGCCCTGCCGCTTAAGCTCAACGGGCTGAAACAGGCCCTTTCCGAAAGGGATACATTCAGCAGGATATCGGGACTGCTTGACTGTCTCAAACAGTTGAAGAAGGTGATACTCTCATCCGATAAATTTGAGATTCGCGAGGACATATACAGGAAGCGCCATATCGCCGCGGACATACCCTCAATGTACGGCAGTTACAGCGAGGCGAAATTTGATGCCATGGGCCTTACACTGAGGCTGGAGTCCCTGGTTAACGCCCTTTTCGAGGAACTGATAGAAGAGTTTGATCTCGACTTCATCACCCATGCCACGTTTTACCGCATATACGAATGCCTCAGGCTCTTCAA
>JAADFS010000147.1:0-4923 GCA_013152795.1 Deferribacteres bacterium | reverse complement strand
GCATAGTGAGCAATTATTTTGATAATATCCACAGGCAGAACCTGCTTGAAATCTCGGAGTATCTGCCTGTGGACAAACTGCTGCCGAAATATAAGCTTGAGGCGGACAGCCGCCACGAGCTGTTCCACAAGGTCTCGGAGATATTCCTGAGGGATACGATAGCCTCCTCCCTCGGCATACAGAGGCTTGACCTGTTTCTGTCGAGGGTTTTGAACACGCTCTATACCCAGGCGGAGAAACTGCCCATGGACAGGCATTATCTGCTCCTTACGTACAATCCGGGTCACGCGGTGACCTCCATATCAGAGCCGGACTGCGGGCTCTTTGACATTATCCATCTCGGCAACAAGAGTTTCAACATAGTCAGGATGAAGAGCCTGGGCCTGCCCGTGCCGCCGGGTTTTATAATAACCACGGAGGTCTTCAGGTGCAGGGAGCTTATAGAGGATTACCCGCCTGCAAGGAGGAATTTCAGGGAGCAGATAGGGCGCGAAATATCCAGGCTCGAAAAACAGACCGGTAAAAAATACGGCTCACCGGAGAACGCGCTCCTCGTTTCCGTAAGGAGCGGCGCCGCGGTGTCGCAACCGGGCATGCTTGATTCCTACCTGAACGTTGGAATGAACGAGGACATTGTCAACGGCATTATCAGGCAGACGGGCGAGGAGTGGTTCGCATGGGATTCCTACCGCAGGTTTCTCCAGTCCTACGGCATGTCTTTCGGCCTTGAACGCGACAGGTTCGATGCCGTGATAGATGAGTTCAAGAGGAGATACGGAGTTCCCCTGAAGAAGGACTTCACACCACGCCAGATGAAAGAGGTCTCAATGGCCTACAAGGAGCTTATCCGTTCAAACGGCATCAGGATCGAGGAATCCCCGGAGGAACAGTTATACATAGCCATACAGCGCGTGCTTAATTCATGGAACTCGGAAAAGGCCCGGACATACAGGAGGATCATGGGGATCTCGGATGACTGGGGCACTGCGGTGACCGTGCAGCAGATGGTCTTCGGCAATCTTTCACAGAATTCCGGATCGGGTGTTCTCTTTACACACAGCCCCAGGTTCTCGCAGGACCTCCTGAGGCCGTGGGGCGACTATACAACGGGCAACCAGGGTGAGGATGTAGTCGCGGGGCTGGTCACCACTTATCCCGTGTCGGATTATCAGGCAAAGATCGAGGGCAGGCCCCTTGATCTCACCCTGCAGAGAAGATTCCCCGAGATATACAGGGCACTCAGGGAGATTGCCAAGACCCTGATCTATGAAAACCAGTGGGCCCCGCAGGATATTGAATTCACCTTTGAAAGTCCCCGCAGCACAGACCTCTATCTCCTGCAGACAAGAAACATGGAGATGAAGGAAAGAAAGAAGCTGCCGTCGTTTGAAAATGCCCGGGAGATGGAGGAGAAATTCATGGGTCACGGCATCGGGGTCAGCGGCGGAGCGCTGTCGGGCAGGGCGGTGTTCAGCCTTGATGATATATACTACTGGAAGAAGACGGACCCGGGCACGCCGCTGATACTGATCCGCAACGACACTGTGCCTGATGATATAAAAGAGATATCCGCGGCTGACGGGCTTCTTACGGCGCGCGGGGGTGCAACCTCACATGCGGCCATTGTGGCCAACCGGCTTGACAAGACATGTGTAGTGGGCTGCATAGACCTTGTGTGCATTGAAAGGGAAAAGAAGTTTATTCTGAACAACAGGACGGTAAATGCCGGTGAGTTCATAAGTATCAACGGTTCAGAAGGGTCTATATACATGGGGAAGTTGAAGGTTGATTTTAAGGTGGTATCTTAATGCAAGGGTGCAGGGTGCAGTTGTCAGGGTGCAGAATGAAACTTGAAGATTCCAGATGTAGGAAAAAGTGAAGAGTTAATAAAAATAAGGAAAGGAGGGAATGAATCAAAATGAGTGACGGTACGGAATTGAAACTCGGGATAAACGGCCTGGGGAGGATAGGTAAACTCACATTATGGCATCATGTAGCAGGTAAGAACTTCAGTGAGATAGTCGTCAACATAGGAAGGGAAGTGGGCAGGTCTCTGCATGACATAGCCCATTATATAGCAAGGGATTCCACGTACGGCTCGCTCGCGAGGTATCTATACGGGTGCAGGGCCGCGGGAGATGTCATCTCTGATGTGGATGAATCAAAGGGCACGATGACCGTGGACGGGGTAAAGGTCACCATACTCAGAGAATCGAGAAACCCGGCGGAGCTCCGGTGGAGGGACCATGGTGTCGGGCTGGTTGTCGATACCACGGGCCGCTTTCTTGATCCCACGCAGCCTGCGGACAGTGCAGGGGGGGCGCTCAGGGGACACCTTGAGGCAGGCGCGGACAGGGTCATACTGTCTGCCCCTTTCAAGATAAAGGACAAGACGAAGCCGATGCCTGACGATGCGGTTACATGCGTCAGGGGCATCAATGACCATGACTTTGATCCCTCCCGCCACAGGATAATCTCCGCTGCCTCGTGTACCACAACGTGCCTGGCCCACATGATGAAACCGCTCCTTGATGTGCTCGGTGCAAAGAGGATACTTACGGCATCAATGGCCACCGTGCATGCCGCCACAGGCTCGCAGCAGGTCCTGGACAGGCTCGCCAAACCCGGTGCGACCGATCTCCGGAAAAACAGGGGCATACTCAATAACATAATACTCACAACCACGGGCGCAGCCAACACACTCGCCCTTGTCCTGCCCCAGATGAGACAGATCGGGTTCATGGCTGAATCAGTGCGTGTCCCCATCAGTACGGGCTCCCTGATCATCCTCGTGGTCAACATACAGGAGGATGAATCAAAGGCATCCATTAACAGGCAGGTGATCAACGACATATACAGGCAGGCCGGTCTGTCGCCCGAGGGACATCTCGTTTACACCGATGAGCAGAATGTATCGGTTGACATCATCGGTATGCCGCAGGCGGCGGTTGTCATAGAGGGGCACGAGACACATACGAGGACAGCCGAAGTGACCGTTGACATCAACAGGTTGAGCGGCATAAAGAAAGAGATAATGAAGGACCTGGAGGATGTCGAGGTCAGGATACCCCTGACACAGGCGGTCATTTACGGGTGGTACGACAATGAAATGGGCAACTATGTTAACATGCTCGGAAAGCTGACGCTTTTTATAGCCGGCTCGTAATTCCGCATTCACGATTCGAATTTCACGAGGGTTCCACGCTTTGAGCCGTACCTGAAGACCGTGACACCCTTGCAGCCTTTTTCATACGCAAGCAGGAATGCACGGGCCACATCATCACGTGTGGCCCTGTGCTTCAGATTTATTGTCTTGGAGACGGCATTGTCGGTGAATTCCTGGAACGCGGCCTGAACCTCGATATGATCCTCGGGTGGTATTTCATGGGCGGTGACAAACAGCCTTTTGACATCACGCGGTATTTCCCTGAAACCCCTTAAAGTGCCCTTTGCGCGGATTCTCTCAATGAGTTCAGGGCTGTAAAATCCCCTCTGTTTTGCAACCTCAAGAAAATACGGGTGTATCTCCTCAAGTTCCGTCTCAAGGACAAGCCTCTTATATGCAATGGCAAAAAGCGGTTCAATGCCGCTTGAACATCCTGCTATCAGTGAAAGGGTGCCGGTCGGCGCAATGGTTGTTGTGGTCGCGTTTCTTATACCGCCCTTAAGTGATATCTCCGGTATGTCATAGACAGAGCCCCTGAAATTCGGGAAGGCGCCGCGCTGCCCGGCAAGCTCAGTGGATGCCTCCCTGGCAGTGTCCCTGATAAAACGCATCAGCTCCCTTGCAAGGTTTAACGCCTTTTGGGAATTGTACCTGATCCCGAGCCGTATGAGCATATCCGCCCATCCCATGACCCCGAGGCCTATTTTCCTGTTGCCTTTGTGCATCTTTTCTATCTCGGGGACAGGGTATTTATTTGCATCGATTGCATCGTCGAGGAATCTCACGGACAGCCGGACAATGCGGGCAAGGAGGTCCCAGTCGATTTCCATTGTCTGAGTTCTGAGTTCTGAGTTCTGAGTTCTGAGTTTTACTGTTTTTGACAGATTAATTGAGCCGAGTATGCATGCCTCAAACGGCAGGAGGGGCTGCTCGCCGCAGGGGTTTGTGCTTTCAATCTCCCCGATATGGGGTGTGGGGTTGTCCCTGTTGATCCTGTCTATAAATATGAGCCCCGGGTCCCCCGTAGCCCATGCGCTTTCCACTATTTCATTAAACACGTCCTTTGCCCTGAGGCGGCCTGTTATCTGCCCGCTGCGGGGATTCAGCAGGTCGTATTCCGCGCCGTTTTTCAGTGCCTCCATAAAGGCATCGGTCACGGCGATGGAGATGTTGAAATTCAGCAGCTCTTCCTCGCTGCGCTTTATCCTGATGAATTCAAGAATATCGGGGTGGTCTATTCTCAGTATCCCCATATTGGCGCCCCTTCTGGCACCGCCCTGTTTTATGACCTCGGTGGCCGTGTTGTATATCCTCATGAACGATACCGGGCCGCTGGCTACACCACCGGTTGATTTTACGAGATCGGATCGCGGGCGAAGCCTGGAAAAGGAGAAACCCGTGCCCCCTCCGCTCTGCAGGATAAGGGCGGCGTTCCTCAGCGAGTCGAAAATACTCCTCATGGAATCATCAACAGGGAGGACGAAACACGCGGCCAGTTGTCCTGAATCCTTGCCCGCATTTATAAGCGTGGGGGTGTTCGGGAGAAAGAGAAGCTTGTCCATCATGTCAAAGAACTCCGCCTCCCACTGCCCGGGGTCGCCGCCGTAAATCCGTTCGGAAGATGCAATGGTGCGGGCAACCCTGTGCAGCATCTCCTCCGGCGTCTCGATGATATTCCCCTGTTCGTCCCTGAGGAGGTAGCGGGCCTTCAGAACCCTCAGGGCGTTTTCCGAAAGTTCCATAGGGAAATTATATCA
>JAADFS010000146.1 GCA_013152795.1 Deferribacteres bacterium | reverse complement strand
CCACAGAAGAGAAGCTGCCGGTTAATGAGTCGTATATAACAAAACTCATTCCCGTAAAATACATCAGGGCGGATGAGGCGATAAAGTTTCTCCGTCCCCTCGTGTCAAGAGACGGACATGTCTCGGCCTTCGGCCCGCGCAATCTCCTGCTCGTGGTTGACTCCGCGGTGAATATCGAGAAGGTCATGTCCATAATCAAGCTGATAGACAAGCCTTCCACAGTGCAGGAAGCCGCAAAGATAAACGTCTATTTCCTCGAAAACGCAGACGCTACAAATCTTGCAAAGGTGCTGCAGGGCATAGTAAAGGACCTGCGCACCTCATACAAGACATCCCGCCGGCAGATTAAAAGGATCGGGCCCACCACCGTGCCGGTCATAAACGTAACGCCGGACAAGACGACGAATTCCCTTATCATCGTCGCTCCGCCGTCTGATTACGAAAACATAGTGCAGGTCATCAAAAAGCTCGACAAGAGGAGAAAACAGGTCTTTGTCGAGGCGATGATAATAGAGGCCTCCATAGGCAGGCTCAAGGAACTCGGGGCAAGATGGAGGGCCATGGCCCGGTCCAATGATGAGCCCGTGGCAATAGGCGGATTCGGCAACATAAGCTACAGCGCGGTGCAATCCATTATTTCCGGTCTCACGGGGTTTTCAGCCGGCGGAATGGGCAATTTCCTCGAGATACCCGTGACAACGGTCTCTTCAAGCGGCACGATCTCCACGCAGAAGCTCACGGCGCCGGGATTTGCGGCCCTGTTCAGCCTGAATTATTTCAAGAATGCCGTGAACGTGCTTTCCACCCCGCAGATACTCACCTCGGACAATGAGGAGGCAGAGATAGTGGTCGGGGAAAACGTGCCTTTCATATCAAAAAGGGAGCGTGACCTTACCACCACCAACACGGTGCTCAGCTCCATAGAACGCAAGGATGTGGGAATAACACTCAGGATCACCCCGCAGATCACAGAGGGAGACTATGTCAAGCTCAACATCTTTCAGGAAATATCCGCTGTCAAGGATACCCCGGAGAGCGTGCTGACGACGGTGGGGCCCACAACCACCAAGCGCTCGACAAAGACGACCATCGTCGTCAAGGACGGCCATACGGTTGTGATCGGCGGACTGATGCAGGAGAAAGAGGAAAAGGGAACCGCCAAGACCCCCATACTCGGAGACATCCCCATACTGGGCTGGCTGTTCAAATTCGAGAGGGTGTCTAAAGACAAGACAAACCTGCTGGTATTTCTCTCACCGCATGTAATCAAGGAAGCACCGGAGTTATCAAAGATAACAGAGGAAAAATACATGGAATTCGTAAAAAGGGAAAAGTTCTACGCAAGCGGTGAACTGCTCGTTAAATTCAAGGAGGGCGTCTCCGAAGAAAGCGCCCGGCAGATAATAGCAGGGGCCGGTGCATCCATCATAAAATACTATGAAGGCATAAAGGTATATCATATCAGGCTTAAACCGGGCATGGAGGTGGAGGAGGCGGTAAGGGAGTTCATGTCCATCCCGGAGGTCCTTTATGCGGAGCCGAACTATAAGGCCACGATACAGCGTCCCGCGGAAGACAGCGGCAAAAAAAAAATAGCTCCTGCTGTTGAAAACGGTGATGCCGGCACATCCCCTGCCCCTTCAGATGAGGGACCGCAGTCACAGGAGAAGGACACCGGAGCTGCAGAGACAGCCGCCGCCGGCAACAACAACCCTCCGGAAGACAGAAGAGAGACAGCGGGTTCAAAGAAATTCTCCGCGGTGACGGACATCCCTGGTGGGAAAAGTTATTTTATACAGGTGGGGGCATGGAGGAATTTCGAGGCCGCAAAAAAGATGCTGGAGAAATTAACCGCCCGTTATCCCGCTACTTATATCCTGCAGGATAACAACTTCAACAAGGTCAGGATACCCGGCATAAAGAGCAAAAAAGAGGGTGAACTCATTTTGAAGGATCTGAAGGAAAAATTCAGTCTTCAGCCCATCCTGGTGCTGAAGACGAAACAGGGGTAGCGGCTGCATGATGCGCAGTATGGAGACAGTAGACAACATAAAAGACGATGACATAGACATATCCCTTCTTAAAGACATCTCACTCTCATACGTAAAAGGAAACGTGATGCTTCCCCTGCGGGTACAGGGAGACAGCCTCGTGGCCGCTGTTGCAGGCAACCGGGGAGTTTATGCGCTGAGGGACCTTGCAAGGAGCCGCGGCCTGAAGCCACATCCCGTGCAGGCGGATGAGAAGACAATCCTTGACACCATAAACCGCATATACAGCCAGGCGAGCAGGGTAGATGAGGTGATGGGAGATATCAAGGGCGAAGACCTTTCGATGATCGCAACGGAATTCGAGTCACCGAAAGACCTGCTCGAGCTTACAGAGGAGGCGCCTATTATACGGCTGCTCAACGCCCTGTTGATGGAGGCCGTAAAGGAAAAGGCCAGCGACATACACATAGAGCCTTATGAAAAGGGTATAGACGTCAGGTTCCGGGTGGACGGTATCCTGAACAAGGTCCTGAGCCCCCCGAAGATTATCCATGACGCCCTTATATCGAGGATAAAGATAATTGCAGGGCTTGACATTGCGGAAAAGAGGCTGCCCCAGGACGGAAGGATAAAACTCCTTGTGGGCGGAAAGGACATAGACATCAGGGTCTCGATAATCCCGACCGCCCTGGGAGAGAGGGCGGTATTAAGGCTGCTCGACCGGCAGGCAGGGGTCTTGAGCCTCGAAATGCTCGGCCTGGCGGATGAGACACTGAACTCGCTCAAACGCGCGCTTTCAAGGCAGAACGGGATCATACTGGTGACAGGGCCCACAGGCTCCGGCAAAACAACCACTCTCTATGCCTCACTGCTCAGGCTCAACACCGAGGAGAGGAACATCATCACTGTCGAAGACCCCGTAGAGTACCAGTTAAGCGGGATCGGGCAGATGCAGGTCAATCCCAGGATAGGCCTTACATTTGCAACGGGACTGAGGTCGATCCTCAGGCAGGACCCCGATATCATGATGGTGGGAGAGATAAGGGACCTCGAGACCGCAGAGATCGCCGTGCACGCCTCGCTCACAGGGCATCTCGTACTCAGTACGCTTCATACAAACGATGCCCCGAGCGCTGTTGCCAGGCTTGTAGACATGGGCATAGAGCCCTTTCTTGTAGCATCATCACTGGTGTGCATCCTTGCCCAGAGGCTCATCAGGGTGATATGTCCGTACTGCAAGGAGCCGTATACACCCTCAAGGCAGGAGCTGTCTTATCTCAGCCCGCATACGCCGGATGTGCTTTACCGCGGAAAAGGCTGCGACAAGTGCCTCGGCAAGGGGTATCTCGGCAGGACCGGGATATACGAGTTCCTTGACATCACATCCGACATAAGGGCGATGATAGTGGAAAGAAAAGACGCGGAGGCCATCAGGGCCGCTGCCGTAAAGGCGGGGTTCAAGCCCCTGCACGAAAACGCGATCGAAAAGATCCTCAGGGGCATCACAACAGTGGAAGAAGCCCTGAGGATAACGCAAAGCATAAATACCCTGCCGGAGGAAGGGGAGCTTTACTCCTCCCCTTGAATTAATCTTAATGTTGCATAAAAAGGCAGGGGAGGCTGCAGAAAAACCATGCCGGTATTTAAATACACAGGATACGATCAGCAGGGCCTGAAAACAGAAGGGGTCATTGAGGCCGACGGCCAGAGGGATGCGGTCCTAAAGATTAAAACAAAGGGCATCTTTCCCAAGGAGATAACCGAGGCCGTCACAGGCGGAAAGCGTATATTTTCCAGGAAGCCCTCACCCCTTGTGCTGGCCGGTATAACCAGGAGGCTTTCAACGCTTCTGTCATCCGGCGTCCCCCTCATAGAGGCCTTCAGCGCACTGTCGTCAGAGCAGAAAGGCGACTGGAGGAACATACTGCTTGATATCAAGGAGGCGCTTGCCGGCGGCGCATCGCTTGCCCGTGCAATGCAGTCCCATCCGTCGGTCTTTCCGGATTTTTATACAGGCATGATCGCGGCCGGGGAAACCAGCGGAAAACTCACTGATGTGCTGCTGAAGCTGGCGGATTTTCTGGAGAGGGACATCAATCTCAAGAACAAGATTAAAACAGCCCTCATCTATCCTGCATTCATGGCATGTGTAAGCATAGCGATTGTCCTGTTCCTCTTTACCTTTGTAATACCTAAGATAACGAGGATATTCGAGGAGAGTTCGGCCTCCCTGCCCCTTATAACGGTCATACTCATATGGATAAGCGCGGGGCTGAAGAAATTCTGGTGGCTGCTGCTGGCTCTGGCCGCCGCCGCCGTGGTTTTATTCCGCAGGATCAGGAAGACAAGAAAGGACCTGATCGACGCGGTACTGCTTAAAGACCCCACCGGAGTTCTTATGGGGCTTTACATGCTGCGTTTCACCATGACCATGGGATTCCTGCTTTCAGGGGGGCTTCCCATATTGAACGCCATGCAGTTGACCTCAAAGGCCACCGGCAATACCGTCCTTGAAAAGAAGATCCTTGCGGCCCAGGAACTCGTTTCGCAGGGCGCCAGGCTTTCGGCCAGCCTCGAAGGCTTCCCTCCCACGCTCCTGCAGATCATCGCAACGGGGGAGCAGACCGGCAGGCTCCCCGAGGTGCTGAAACGGACGGCGGACTCTTATGAGTCCGAGTTCGACAGAAAGCTCCAGGCAGGCATCAGCATCCTGGAGCCGGTACTTATACTGGCAATGGGACTGATAGTCGGCTTTATCGTCCTGGCGGTCCTGCTGCCGATATTCGAGCTTAACCAGATGATGTAGCCCTGCATTACCTTCTACAATTTATCCCACCGCCTTATAGCCGTTGAACCCGCAACCCGCAACTCGTAACCCGGAACTCTTCTGCCAGTTCATGCAACATTAACTTTACAGTGGCATAAAATACTGCCAGCGGGGCAGAGGAGTCTGCCGGGAAAGCTTTATCTGCGATACCTTCAGGAAATACTTTGCACGGCATATTGACGTCCTTTTGAACTTCACTTTTCGTTATTTCCTGCAACAGAGACGTATTTCCAATATCCCATCGCTTTATAAAGGTTTCCCGGCAGACTCCTCTGCCCGTTCATGCAACATTAAGGTTACTTTTTCTTGCCGCCGCGGCCCTTGCAGAATGTGGCTATGATTGTATGGTCGGACTTTACATTGCTGAATGTGTAACTCGTCACAGCTCCCACGGATACGTCGTCCACAAGCACATCTCCCGCCTTGTAGCCAGTGGCCGGGATTATCGTGAATGTCTTGTCCTGCCCGTAGTATACCG
>JAADFS010000145.1 GCA_013152795.1 Deferribacteres bacterium | reverse complement strand
AAACCCATACTCCTGGGCCCCTCAAGGAAGTCCTTCATCGGCAGGATACTCGGTGACCTCCCCGCAGCCGAGAGACTCGAGGGGACGGCGGCGGCTGTCGCCATCGGGATATTCAACGGAGCGAATATCATAAGGGTGCATGACGTAAAAGAGATGCTCAAGGTGGCAAGGACAGCGGACAGTATAAAAAGGGGATTCCTGTAGCCCCTCCTGCCATTTATGCAACATTAAGGTTCAGTTATGATAGAATTGTACGCAGAATGGCAAAGGGCAGGAGAAAGATATTTTCTGATTTTTTCAGGAGGGATTTGTGGGAGACGGATACAGCTTCCCTGAATGGATATAAATCATTTCTCGTAAAGGCGCTCAGGCTGTTTAATGTGGCCCTGCGCGACTTTTCCGAAGGTCAGCTCAACCTCAGGGCAATGGGCCTTGTCTATAACAACCCTTCTTTCAATTGTTCCCCTGCTGGCGATCAGCTTCTCGGTTCTTAAGGCATTCGGGGTGCACAACGAATTTGTCGAGCCCTTTCTTCTGAATTTCCTCGCGCCCCTCGGACCCAGGGGTGAGGAAATAACCGTCAAGATCATCGGCTTTGTTGAAAACATGAAGGTCGGCGTGTTAGGTTCCCTCGGGCTGGCAATGCTGATTTACACCGCGGTGTCCGTCATACAGAAGGTCGAGAAATCCTTCAACACGATATGGAAAATCAGAAAGACGAGGAGCCTTGCGCGGAGATTCAGCGATTATACAAGCGTGATAATCATAGGACCTGTCCTGATATTCTCTGCTATCGGGCTTACGGCATCCTTTATGAGCAATGCATTTGTGCAACGGATCGTCTCCATAGAGCCCTTTGGCACCGTGTTCTATTTTTTCGCTGAAAAGGCCCCGTATATCATGGTCAGCGCCGCCTTCACTTTCATCTATATTTTCATCCCCAATACAAGGGTGAAATTCAGGTCCGCCCTTGTCGGCGGGCTGCTGGCCGGCATATTGTGGGAAGCCGCGGGATGGGCATTTGCATCTTTTATCGTGTCATCGACAAAATACGCCGCGATCTATTCCGGCTTTGCCATACTGATAATGTTCATGATATGGCTGTACGTGAGCTGGCTTATACTCCTGGTAGGCGCGCAGATTGCCTTTTATCACCAGTATCCCCATTTCCTTACAGCCAGGAAAGAGATATTCAGGCAGAGCGGCAGGCTCAGGGAGAGGCTTGCATTCCTGATCATGTACTTTATCGGTTACAACTATTACTACAACAAGCGGCCCTGGACCCTGGAGACGCTCGTGCACCGCCTCGAGCTTCCGGTGGATACGGCCCTGGAGCTGATTTCATTGCTGGAGAGAAACGGCCTGATTATTGAAACCTCCGATGACCCGCCGGCATACATCCCTTCAAGGGATATCGAGAGGATACCGCTGAGGGAGATCTTCGATTCCGTGAGGACGGCCGGAGAGGAGACATTCCTGATTGAGGACAGGCTGGTTTCCGTACAGGGGATTGACAATGTGATCCAGGCGCTGGACAATGCCTATGGGGAGACGCTCGGTGAGCAGACATTAAAGGGCATTGTGATTTCCCCGCATTGATTTTTTCCTTGTCAAAGTTTTATTTTCCTGCTACTCTTAATACTGCTTGAGCAGGGGAGGGCATGGGCAAACCAGGAAACATTCAAAAAAGGAGGGCAGCATGTTTATTCACAGGTGTAACTGCATGTACATCCCACCCGATGTACTGGAAAACCTGGCGAAGGCCGGAGTTGATGAAGCAAGGGTGAGCATTCAGCAGAGCGAGCTGAGTCGCGTAAAGAGGAGCGCAAAGGAAATCGGCATGGAGGCATTTACAGGCGTTACCACGGCGCCTGCGGGCACGGCATCGCGGCAGATTTACAACTGCAAGAACCAGTGGAAACAGCGGGTTGATCTGGCAAGGGGCGAAGGCGACCCCGTAACCTCTGATGATGCGGTAAATGAGGCCTATGAGTATGCCGGCGCTGTACGCGATTACTATAAGAACGTACTGAACAGGAATTCGGTGGACAACCTCGGGATGAATCTGCTCTTCAACGTCCACTACGGGACAAAATACATGAACGCCTTCTGGGACGGCGACGAGATGACCTTTGGTGATGGAGACGGCAAAATCTTCGTCAGCTTTGCGCGCTCCCTCGATGTGGTGGCGCATGAACTGACCCACGGGGTTACGCAGTTTACGGCAAACCTGAAGTACTACAGCCAGTCAGGTGCACTGAATGAACACTTCTCGGATGTCTTCGGTTCCGTGATCACACAGTACAAAAAGGGACAGACCGCCCATGATGCGGACTGGCTGATCGGCGACGAGATTATGGGCCCCGAGCTTTATGGTGAAGCGCTTCGCTCCATGAAGGCACCGGGCACGGCATACGACAACAAACTCATGGGCAAGGACCGCCAGCCGGATCATATGAAGGATTATTATTCAGGCCCCAAGGACAACCAGGGTGTTCATATCAACAGCGGCATTCTCAACAGGGCGTTTTACCTTGCGGCAACTGACACCCTCGGCACGGACAAGGCTGCGCTGATATGGTACACTGCACTGCAGAGACTCTGGAGCACCGCTGTCTTCAATGACGCGGTCGAGGTGATTGTTGAATCCGCCCGGCTGCTTGTCAAGAGCGGACAGGTGCCTGCGGGCTCGGTACAGACAGTGCGCGCGGCATTCAAAGCCGTGGGGCTGCCCCGTTAAATGAAAAGTTTTGATGAGTTAATTCTGTGCAGTCTCTCAGAGGCTGCACCGGCAGCCTGAAAACAATGCTTATAGACTTTGAGTGTTCGGGGGGATATGCAGGGTTACAGCTCGCGTATCATGCGGATACCGATGAGCTTCCTGAAAAGGTCAGGGACGAACTCCTGTCCCTTGTGAAAGACTCGGGCGTCTTTGACATGAAACCCGACAGGCTCTCCCGGCAACAGGCTGCCTATCCTGATGCCATGAACTACAGACTTTCACTTTCTGAGGGCGGCAGAGAGATATCGCTTTTGCTTGATGATGCTGCGGTGCCTGAGTCCCTGCGGCCGTTGCTGTCCAGGCTGCAGGACCTTGCACAGGGGGAGGGGACATGATGCAGCTTTACAGGCAGCAGCCCTTCAGCAGTTCCTCAACGGCCGTTATCTCTGCCCTTACCTTTACAGGGGGGCCGGATAACTGAAGCGCGCTGTCAGAGTCCTTTAACCCATTGCCTGTAAGGGTACAGACAACCGTGTCGCCTTTTGAGAAAAATTTACGCTTTGAGAGTTTTATCACGCCGGCCAGTGTGGCGGCGGATGCAGGCTCGCAGAAGATACCTTCCCTTGAAGCTATCAGTTTGTAGGCATTGATAATTTCTTCATCAGTGACGGATTCTATCAGGCCCCCTGATTCATCCCTTGCGGCAAGCGCACCCTTCCAGCTTGCGGGGTTTCCGATCCTTATGGCGGTGGCCACTGTCTCCGGGCGTTCCACAGGCCTGCCCGTTACAATAGGCGCTGCGCCGGCGGCCTGGAATCCGAGCATCTTCGGCAGGGAATTGATCCTGCCGGCATCGCGGTACTCCCTGTAACCCTTCCAGTATGCCGTGATATTTCCGGCATTGCCCACGGGAAGGACATGGTAGTCAGGCGCTGCGCCCAGTTGGTCGCATATCTCGAAGGCCGCTGTCTTCTGGCCTTCTATCCTGAACGGGTTCAGGGAATTGACAAGGGCGAAGGGATGTCTTTCCACAAGCTCCTTGACTATCCTCAATGCATCGTCGAAATTGCCCTCAACCTGCAGTACCATTGCCCCGTGTATCAATGCCTGGGCGAGCTTGCCCAGGGCTATCTTGCCCTCGGGGATAAGTACAATGGCGCCTATGCCTGCCTTTGCCGAATAGGCAGAGGCTGAGGCGGAGGTATTGCCTGTTGACGCGCATATGACGGCCCTTGATCCGTCCTCGACCGCCTTTGAGATCGCCAGCGTCATTCCGCGGTCCTTGAATGAACCGCTGGGATTGGACCCCTCGTATTTGAAATAGAGGTTTATCTCCTCATCAAGAACCTCGTTCAGGCGGGATGCCCTTATAAGAGGGGTGTTGCCTTCATTCAGGGTAATAACCGGTGTTTCCCCGGATACGGGGAGAAAATCTCTGTACTGGTTAATCAGTCCATACCATGGTTGCATGGTTATTCCAGTATATCGCCTTCCACAAGCTCTACGTCCACTCCCTGCTGCTTGAGGGACTCTATGCCGCTGTTGACGTTTTCATCAGCGCCTTCGAGCTCAAGGACCATCTCTCCCACAGACTCGGTAACCCGGGCCCTTCTGATATTGGGTATTATGTCGTATTTCTTTGCCATGGTAAATATCACCGGTTCTTTTATGAGGTGCTGGGGAAAGGTCAGCTTTACCCTGGTCTTCATCACCGTCCTCCTTTTTTACAGAAAACACCGCCCCCTGCAATTGCAGGGACTATGGAGACTTCGTCACCGTCCTTAACTTCCGTTTCCTCGTTTTTCATGAATCTCACATCTTCTTCATTAACATAGACATTGACAAATCTCCTGATCTTTCCGCCCTCGGATATTCTCTCGGCAAGTCCGGGGTACTTTTGATCAAGGTCATTGATAAGCGAGATTATGGTGCCGGGTGTTCCCTCGACTTCTTCCCGCCCCCCGGTCAGTCTCTGAAGGGGTACGGGTATTTTCACTTTAACAGCCATTTATCTTCCTCCTTAAAAAATTTTAAATCCTTACAGTTGCATAAAATACCGCCAGCGGGGCAGAGGGGTCTGCCGGGAAAGCTTTATCTGCGATTCCTTCAGTGCTAACAGCTCAGCCCCCTCCCCCTAACCCCCTCCCGCCGGGGGAGGGGGGACTTGTTTCATTCTGCACCCTGACAACTGCACCCTGCACCCTATTCTGTTAAAATCCCATCGCTTTATAAAGGTTTCCCGGCAGACTCCTCTGCCCGTTTATGCAACATTAAGGTCATGAAGCATTGAAATTCTTTCTCAATTCCATCTTTTTTATCTTACCCGTGGCCGTTTTTGGAAACTGCTCCACAAAAACCATCCTCCTCGGCATCTTGAACCGGGCAATGTGCCCTTTCAGGTAATCCCTTATCTCGTTTTCGCTTACCGCGGCATTATCCGCCTTTTTCAGAAACAGCACCGGTATCTCCGAGCCCCTGCCGTCCGGAATGCCGACCATTGCGCATTCTTCTATCAGGGGGTGTTTTATTACGATATTTTCCACCTGCTTCGGGTATACGTTCATTCCATCAATAATAATAAGATCCTTTTTCCTGTCGACAATATATATGTAGCCGTCTTCATCGATTTTCGCCATGTCGCCGGTATGGAGCCAGCCGTCCTTC
>JAADFS010000144.1 GCA_013152795.1 Deferribacteres bacterium | reverse complement strand
AATGCGTTTGATCCTTATTCTTATAATGGTGGCCTCAGGATTAGAATAAATGGCTCCGGCTTTAATACCTTCAACTTTGGAGAGACGGAATACAGCGGCAGGGGAGTATCCATAGGGCCTGATACAAAGGGCTCCCTTGAGGTGACCAGAAAGATATATGTGCCGGATGATGATAGTTTTGTGAGGTATCTGGAGATAGTGGAGAACAAAGGAGATACTGATGTGAATGCAGAGATAACCATATACTCGTATCCTGATGACAGCAGTTCAAATGAGACCCATCTGACAGGGACATCCAGCGGAGATACAGAATTTACAACAGACGACCGCTATATAATCAGTGATGATGCCGACGGCACAGGAGGAAGGCCTGCCATTGTGCATGTGTTTGCCGGAGAGGGAGCGCAGGCGGGTATTACTGATGCGGGATATAACGACTATTGGTATTATGATGATTATGATGAGATTCATTATACCTTCAATCTTACAGTACCTGCCCGCAGCCGTGTGATCATCATGCACTTTGCCTCGCAGAATGCCACAAGGGCTGATGCTGTTTCAAGTGCAGAGCACCTGTATTGTCTACAGGGAAGCGCCCTGAAAGGGCTCACACAGGATGAACTGGATGACATAGTGAACTTTATCCCAGTAACCGACTCTGACTGTGACGGACTCAATGACGAGCAGGAAGGCACGCTGGGTACTGATCCCCATAACCCTGACACAGACGGCGGGGGACGGACGGATTATCAGGAGGTCTCCCTTGACGGTACAGATCCACTGGATGCAGCAGATGACGAGGTTCCGATAATCATATCCGGCGGCATTAATCCTTCAGGTCAGGTAGATGCGGCAATGGATTCCGGCGGAAACCTCCATGTAGTATGGGTGAGTGATCCCGGCACAGGGAACAACGGGGTATTTTACACTATGCTTGCACCTGACGGCAGTACCCTTATTGATGACACGCAGGTAAGCAACTCTGCCTCTGATGCCGCATGGCCGTCCCTGACAGTGGACAGCCAGGGGAAAGTGCATATCGCATGGGTGGACAGGATTACTTCATATCCGCTCTGGTATACTGTTCTGGACCCGTCGCTGGATGATCAGGACGGCTCTTCCGCTGATGAGGGAGTCATTACCCTGGTGGATGATCGGATTGTCTCCAGCAGTGATACAGAGAAGACAAGACCCGATCTTGCAGCAGACAGCACGGGAAGGGTACATATTGTCTGGGCAGAGTGGTCATTTGCGGGGGAAAGTGGCAAGCAACTCCGGGTGCATCACTCTGTCATTGCATCAACCGGACAGGTGGAGGCAGCCGACCATACTGTCTTTACCGCGACTACATCGCAATGGGACCCTGCCTATCCGCAGATTGCGGTGGATAATCAGGACAATGCCCATATTGTCTGGCTGACTTATGACACAAACTATGATCTCAGGGTCCATTACAAAATGCTCGACGGAAACGGACAGACACTCATTGACACATCTGCATTGAGCCCGGCCGGCCTTGTCCAGGCGGGATATCCTTCGGTAATCGCCGGTGTAAATGCCGCAGGTGATACGGAGATTGTCGTAACCTATGCGGGAAGCAGGACGTGGATTGCTCCGGAGGAGCTTTTTGTGATGAATATCAACCCCTACAACGCCCCTCTGGATGGAAGCCCTGCAGACCCGTCTGTTATTATCACAGGAGGGCCGGTATCAGTGGCGGAAAATGTATTCGGACCTTCGCTGTTTACGGATACCGCCGGAAACAGCCTGATTGCCTGGTACGGTGGTAACGTGAGATGGGCTCCCGGTCACGTTTACTTCAGGTCCATCGCCCCTGACGGCAGCATTTCCGTCCCGCAGAGGCAATTGACCGATAATCCCACTGCAACCGCATATGGAGAACTTACGAGACCCGCGGTACTGGGAGGCCCTGATTCTACATACATCTTATGGACAGACAACCGTACAGGCACGGAGTCGGTTCTGTTGAGGAGGATTAAATGATATCGAGACCTGATATTCAGCACGGCCCCGGGCCGAGACTGGTTTTACGCACAGGGGATCACTGCCTGTGAGGGAATATACATGCGTGGCGTGCCGGCGGAAGGTGAGATTTGCATGGACGTGTTCCTGCGGGTTTGCCATGTGCCAGGAGTGCATGCAGGAAAACCTGTGGGGCATGACGTGTAACAATATTACATGGGCCTGCCCTGACTGCGGCAGGGACAACGGCTTCGGCAACCAGTAGGTGCCTTGCCTATTGCCCTAAGAGGATTGAACCGCCTTTAAAAAATGTGCCCGCCACAGCGGCTGTCATGAGACAGGCGAGTGTGGCCGCCGCAAGCGCACGCACGCCCACTGCCGAAAGATCAGATGTTCTCTCGGGGACAAGCGCTGCTATGCCGCCGACGAATATGGCGAGGGAGGCTATATGCGCAAAACCGCAGAGGGCATATGTGGCTATAAAGGCGGAGCGGGGGTCTTTCAGCGCTCCGGCTGCAAGGAGTGATGCAAGGTCCATATAGGACTTGGTTTCCGTGACTATCGCCCTCTCGCCTATTATCTTTGATATCTCAAAGGCATCGGAAGGCGGTACGCCTATTATCAGGGTAAAGGGGTAGAACGCGTATCCGAGCAGCCCTTTCAGTGACCAGTCGATGTTCAGTCCTGTCAGGCTGTTCAGTTTCGCCCCTGCCCCTGCAAGAAAGAAGTCCGCCAGCGCCGCGAGTCCCAGAAATGCAATGAGCAGGGCGATGATTCCGGCGACGAGCTTAAGCCCGGCGTTTGCACCGTTTATCGTCGCCTCGATAACGGATGATTCCTTTTCATAGTAAGGCTCCACATCCGTTCCCAGTGTCTCGGGTTTTTCGGTCTCAGGCAGCAGGAGTTTCGACATTACAATTGCTGCGGGGGCCGAAAGAAAGGATGCCGATACCAGGTGTCCCGCTATTGTCGGGAACTGTTTCTGCAGTATCAGGATATAAATCGCCAGCACACTGGATGCGATTGTCGCCATACCCGCCGTCAGTATGGTGCACAATTCCGAGCGCGTCATCCTCGCCAGGTAGGGGCGGATGGTCGTTGCCGACTCAATGCCCACAAAGATATTGCTCGCCGTACACAGTGACTCCGCCCCGCTTACCCTCATCAGCCTCGTGAAGATTCTCGAAAACACCTTTATGAGCCATGTCATAACCCCGATGTAGTAGAGCACGGCCATGAGGCTGGCAAAAAATATGATTGTAGGGAGCGCCTGGAAGGCAAAGATGAATCCGAGGGATTCACCGCCCCATTCATCGGTTGCTCCCGGCGGCAGGGCAAGCCTGCCGAAGACGAATTTCGTGCCGGCGCCTGCAACATCGATAATCTTTACCAGGCCGTCGTTTATGAACATGAATACATCTGCACCGGCAGGCACGATGAAGATAAAAAGGGCGAAGATCAACTGAAGGAGGCATCCCCAGACAACCACGCGCCAGTTAACGACTCTCCTGTTTGTGGAAAACAGCCAGGCAAAGCCCATGAGGACAAATATCCCGGCAAAACTTACAAGGTTATACATAGACTATCCCTCTTGCTTGTACCTTACAGTGGCATAAAAATACCGCCTGCCGGCAGGCTCTCCTGCCTGTTAAGGTTTACAGTTGAATAAAAACACCGCTGGCACGGCGGCACCCGTAAAAAACAGAAGGCCGTTACCTCAAAGCCACGGCCGGCTTCTTCATCCCGACCCTGTAACGCTCTATCAGCTCATCATCGGCAGGCTGTACCCTGAGGTAGTATTTCCGGCCGTTTTCCGAGACCGCCACATTCACTTCCGGGAGGTTTTTGGCATCGGAGTATCGTGCGCACAGGGATGCCGCAACAGTCAGTGCATCGCCTGCTGCATTGCCCCGGATCAGGGTCAGGGGGCTCCCAAACCCTTCCACCCTCAGGAGGCGGTCGCCGGGGCTGGCAAGTGATGCAATGGCGGCGTTTTCCTCCCTGTTCCTTCCCACGATGATCTTACAGTCAGGGGAGTACCTGAAATGCCTGCCGAGCCTCAGGAGATTGATGTCCGTGTATCCGGGGTCCTTGTCATGCTCCAGCAGATCCCTTAATCTGAACGAATAATTGGGCTCCGTAAGCAGGCATCCCCCTGCAGGCGCGGGGTATTCAGTCAGTCCGAACTCCTCTGCAAGGGCCATCTGCGGCTTTCTCGAGCGCCCGCTGAAATCCAGGAGCATGTCCCTGTTGACCAGCCCTTCCTGCTCGGGTATGGTCGGGTTGAGCAGTTTTGCGCTCAGTGGCCTCAGGACTATGCCCTTGACGCCTGCTGCCTTGTCGATCATGGGGAAACATTCCCTTCGCTGGCTCATGGGCCTCTGGCCGAGGACCTCGCCGGTGATGATAAAGTCGGCATTCAGGAGCTTCATGAACTCCTTCGCCTCTTTCAGCATGAGAATCCTGCAGTCGATGCAGGGATTCATGTTTTTGCCGTGGCCGTGCTCGGGATTTTTCACTATTTCAAGAAATTTGTCCGACAGGTGCGAAAGCTTGACCTGGAAACCGAACTTTACGGAGGCGGCAAACGGGTCTTTTGAGCAGGAGGATTTGTCGCTGATGTCACAGCCGAAGTGATTCAGAAAGGTCACGGCCGTTACTTCAACCCCCTGCCGCATCATCACGAGTATCGCCAGGGTGCTGTCAAGACCGCCTGAATATAATGCAACCGCTTTTGCCATGATATCTCTCTCCGCGTTTATATTATATTTATATAATCTGTAAATATAAATTTTACAATTATTCGCTTTCAACTTTCAATTTGCCTTAAATGTTGCATGAGCCGGCGGGAGAGTTGGGGAGTAACAAAGTTCAAAGTTAAGATTTAAGGGTGCAGGGTGCAGTTGTCAGGGTGCAGAAAGAGACCCCCCTCCCGTTGGGAGGAGGGAAGGGGTGCCCTTTGCAGATAAAGCTTTTCCGGCATATTTTTATGCCACTGTAAGCTTAATAATGGCGATATTGTCATGAAGGCAAGCTGTATTGTATTATATGAAATACTCAATTCAGCATACTGGTGATATATTTACGATACGCGGTATTTCACAGCTCTTTGACATAGCGGGAACTTCAGCAGCTCAGGGAGAGAGAAGGGTCTTGTTACAGGTGGCCGGATGGAATGGAAGATTTTCCCGCGTGAAAATTTCCATTCCATCCGATTAAAATTGAAGATTTAATATTCGAGTATTTGCCCGAAAAACAGGTTGATCTGAAAGATGAGAGAAACTTGCACAACCGTCCTTGTAACTATTGATGTTTACAGAAAAAATTTTAGGGG
>JAADFS010000143.1 GCA_013152795.1 Deferribacteres bacterium | reverse complement strand
ATGATTTCGATGAACTCGACGTTTGTCCTGTTGGGAAACAGGCTGTTGTGTTCAATCTCAGGGCCGTACTCCTGCAGGGGAAATGATTCGATATTTTTATCCACAATCACTGCATGGGGATTTCCCATGGAGACACATGTCATCCTGAATGTCCTGTCCCTGACCTTGAGCGGATGGTTCAGTACGCTGCCCTTTATCTTACCGTCCAGCACGGGCTCCCCCATATCCACCCTGATAAGCCTGCCCCGCTTGTATATGTGTATGATGCCGGCGAGGGTCTCTATTGAGAGGCGGTCTGTTTTTTCAGCAGGTGTCAGTACGCTGTCCCAGATATATTTCCCGAGGCACCTTATGCCGTTTCCGCACATCTCGACTTCCGAGCCGTCGGCATTGAATATCCTCATCCTGAAACCGGCTTCTTCCGTCGAGCAGCAGAGGATCAGCAACTGGTCGGCGCCTATGCCGAACCTGCGGTCACAGAGTTTTTTTGAGAGGCTGGAGATTCTTTTCAACGACGCAGACCTGTCATCCAGGATGATGAAGTCATTGCCGAGGGCTTGCATTTTTGTGAATTGCAGTTTCACTTTAAAAAATCCGGTATCTGCGTTCCCTTTGTCAGGTCCCTGTACTGCTCTCTCTTGCGTATGACGTAAAACTCATCGCCCCTTGCCAGCACTTCGGCAGGCCTGAGCCTTGAGTTGTAATTGGAACTCATGGAAAAACCATACCCGCCTGCACTCATGACGGCAAGCAGGTCTCCGTGCACAGGGCGGTTCAGCCTTCTCTCACGGGCGAAGAAGTCGCCGGACTCACATATGGGTCCCACAACATCCGCCTGTATCTCGGCCCTCCGGTTCTTTTTCACCGGCAGTATGTGATGATAGGCCTCATACAGGCTCGGCCTTATAAGGTCGTTCATACCTGCGTCAACGATCACGAAATTTTTTTCACCTGATTTTTTCAGATACAGGACCTTTGTAACCAGTATTCCTGCATTTCCGGCTATCGACCTGCCGGGCTCGACGATCAGCGTGAAATCGTTTCCACTGATTAACGGTATGATCCCCGCTGCAAGCTCCCGCGGGTGGGGCGTGACATTGTTGTCATACGAGATGCCGAGGCCGCCTCCGATATCGAGGTACTTTATACCTATGCCCTGTGAGCGCAGTTCATTCGCAAGTGCAAGTATCCTCTTTACCGCCTCCACAAAAGGTGATATCTCGGTTATCTGTGAACCTATATGGCAGTGGATGCCGCGAATCTCGATGTTTGGTAATCCGGCGGCAAGCCTGTAGCTCTCAACGGCCTCTTCCATGGGAATGCCGAATTTGTGCTTCCTTAATCCGGTGGATATGTATGGATGCGTGACCGCATTTATGTCGGGATTGACCCTGAGCGCCACCGGCGCCCTGACACCCATGTCACCGGCTATCCTGTTGATATGCGCGAGCTCGTCGGATGACTCGATATTGAACATGAGGATACGTGACTTCAGGGAGTACCTGATCTCCTCCGCGGTCTTTCCCACGCCGGCATAGACTATCTTTCCGGCGGGGATGCCTGCCTTTAGTGCAAGATAGAGCTCTCCGCCCGAGACCACGTCCGCGCCGCAGCCCTTTTTTGCGAGCGCCCTGAGTATGGCCGGATTTGAATTGGCCTTCAGGGCAAAACAGATTATGTGGGGAAATCCGTCAAAGGCGTTTTCAAATGCCTCATAATGCCTGCTCAGGGTTTTATGGCTGTAGATATACAGCGGTGTTCCCACTTCCTCTGCAATCCGCCTGACAGGGACATCTTCCGCATACAGCTCCGAATGTTTGTATTTGAAATCATGCATGGTCTTTTAAGATAACCCCCCTCAAATCCAACCTTTGGCAAAGGGGAAAGATTCCGGTTGAGTTTTATATTATATATAACTGCGCGGACAATTTCCCGTGCAACGAGATCGCCCCCGGTAATTCCGGCCTCCTTTTAAGGTATAATGAAACTACTTATGGGACTTACAGACAGAGTGCGAAGTACGATTATTCAATACGCCATGATCTCACGCGGAGACCGCGTGCTGGCCGGCCTGTCAGGCGGTCCTGATTCAGTCTGCCTTGCAGTTATTTTAGATAAACTGAAGGATGATTTCAATATTTCCCTTGCTGCCGTGTATATTGACCACGGCTTAAGACCCGGCGAGGCGGAAAGAGAGGCGGATTTCTGCAGGAAATTCTGTGAAGACCGCGGGATCGAATTCTTCCTGAGGCGCGCGGATGCCGGCAGATTCGCCGCTGAAGAACGGCTGAATATGCAGGAGGCGGCAAGGGAGCTGAGATACAGGATATATGAAGAACTTGCGGCAAAGCTGAATTTTACAAGGATTGCCCTCGGCCACAACGCCGATGACCAGGCGGAGACCGTGCTTATGAGGCTGTTCAGGGGCTCCGGCAGAAAGGGGCTTGCGGGGATACCGCCTGTAAGGGGCAGGATAATCAGGCCGCTCATTGATGTTGAAAGAAAAGAGATAGAGACCTTCCTCTCTTCAGTCGGGCCGGTCCCTTATGCAGTTGATTCTTCAAATCTCAAGGATGACTATTTCAGAAACTGGATAAGGCATAATATCATGGACAGGATTAAGTGCAGGGCCCCCGCGGTGGTCCGCGATATATGCAGGACAGCGAAGATCCTGCAGGAGGAGGACGAGTATTTTGAGGTTATTGTCACAAAGACCCTGATGAGGCTCATCAGCAGAAAGAGCGATGACTCTATAGAGCTGTTCCTTTATCCTCTTGCAACCCTGGAGAAACCGGTATTGAGGCGTGTCATAAGGAGGGCTGTTAATGAAACAAAAGGGCTGAGGGGAATAGCCTTTGTGCATATCGAGGACATAATCAGGCTCGTAAAAGAAGGCCGGCCGGGTGACAGGCTGCACCTTCCCGGCGACATCAGGGCGATAAAGGAATACTCCCTGATAAGAATCACCACCAGGAAGCCGGCCAGGATCAGCGAGTACGAGCTTCAGCCCCCATGCGAAATCACCTTAAAGGAGGCCGGGATTACAATAAAGGCATCTTTTGAAGAAGAAGGGATGGAGCGGGGTGACGGGAGGTACTCGGTGCTCCTTGATGCAGGCTCCATGAAATTTCCGCTCAGGGTCAGGGCCCGGGCAGCAGGAGACTTCTTTTATCCCGCCGGTTTCGGCAGGAGGAAGAAACTGCAGGATTTCTTTGTGGATGAGAAAGTCCCCCGGGACCGGAGGGACATTATTCCCGTTGTATTGTCGGGAAATGATATTATATGGGTTGCAGGGTACAGGGCCGACGAAAGATTCAGGCCGGGCCCCGGCACGGAGAAGTTTTTAAGGCTTGAGATCACAGGCGGAAATATTCAACCGGACAATAGGCATTGAGCTTACCTTAATGTTGCATAAAGGGGAGGAGAGTTTGCGGGTTGCAGGTTGCGGGTTTAAGGGTTTTTAAGGGTTCTGAGGCTATGAGATTTTAACAGAGGGTGCACTCCGAACTCAGAACTCAGAACTCAGAACTCAGTTCCCGCCAGCGATGTTTTTTGCCGTTTAAGGATACAGGTATGAAAAGGAGAGATTGATGGAGAAAGTGAGAGTACGTTTTGCCCCGAGTCCCACGGGATTCCTTCATATAGGAGGGGCGCGGACCGCCCTGTTCAACTGGCTTTATGCCAGGCACAACAACGGTGTGTTCATATTGAGGATAGAGGATACGGACAGGAGCCGTTCCACGGATGAGTACATAGATGCAATCATACAGGGCATGAAATGGCTCGGCCTTGACTGGGATGAGGGGCCGTTCAGGCAGACGGCGAGATTCGATCTGTACAGAAGCTATGCGGACAGACTGCTGAAAGAGGGCAGGGCCTACTACTGCTACTGTTCTCCCGCTGAGCTTGAGGCAAGGCGCAAGGAGGCCATGGCAGCAGGCAGGGCGTTGAAGTACGACGGCAGGTGCAGGGACCTGAAAGAGCCGGTTCCCGGTGTGTCGCCGGTCGTCAGGTTCAGGATGCCGCAGGAAGGACAGACGGTTGTCGATGATTTAATCAGGGGCAGGGTCACCTTTGCAAACGACCAGCTTGACGACCTGATCATCCTTCGTTCAGACGGCACACCTACCTATAACCTGACCGTCGTGGCGGATGATATCGACATGGGAATAACCCATGTGATCAGGGGGGACGACCACCTGAACAACACCCCCAAACAGATCCAGCTTTACAATGCATTCGGATACCCGGTGCCGAAGTTTGCCCACCTGCCCATGATACTCGGCCCTGACAGGGCAAGGCTTTCAAAGCGGCACGGAGCCACATCCGTGATGGCGTATTATGAGATGGGATACCTGCCTGATGCGCTTGTCAATTACCTTGTGAGGCTCGGCTGGTCATACGGGGACCAGGAGATATTCACCAGGGAAGAGCTGATAAGGTACTTTTCCTTTGAAAATGTCGGCAGGGCCGCGGCGGTCTTTAATCCCGAAAAGCTCCTCTGGCTGAACAGCCAGTACATAATCAATTCGTCATCCGAAAGGCTCGCCGAACTCGTTATACCGTTTCTGGTAAAGGAAAACATTGTACCGGAGGGATGGAATCCTGACAAGCAGTGGCTGGCAAGGGCCGTCGATACACTGAAAGAGCGTTCAAAGACACTGGTTGAGCTTGCAAGGTCGCTGCGTTACTATATTGCCGCAGAGGTTGAATATGATGAAAAGGCAAGGGCCAAATTCCTTAATAAAGAAAGCCTCGGCCTGCTCACCGAAGTGAGAGATGGGCTTGCCTCTCTTGCCGTGTTTTCAGAGGCGGAGATCGAGAAACTCTTCAGGTCCATAATTGAAAAACACGGCATAAAGCTCGGCAGGCTCGCCCAGCCTGTCCGAGTTGCACTGACAGGGGGCACGCAGAGTCCCGGGATATTTGAAGTAATCGGCGTGCTCGGCAGGGAAAAGACGCTTCAGAGGCTGCAGAAGGCGATAAAGACGGCGGGAGGCCAAAGTTAACTTTAGATGGCAGGAGAGCCTGCCCGCAGGCGATAATTGATAAATCATTTTATTATCTGTTATAGTGCATGGCTATGGATAACCTTAAGGAACGCCTTATTCAGATAGTCAGGCAGCGGTCTTTCCAGTACAGCCCTGTTCCGAAATT
>JAADFS010000142.1 GCA_013152795.1 Deferribacteres bacterium | reverse complement strand
CACCCGGCCGACCGCAACCCGCAACCCGTTTCGGCACTTCCATGTCTGATGTCAGCGCCGAACCGCCGATATCCCATCGCTTTATAAAGGTTTTCCGGCAGGCTCTCCTGCCCGCTTATGCAACGTTAAGGTTAACTTTCCAAACTACGGACTTACCAGAGGGTCTCTCACACCCGCCTCTTCAAAGCCCTTTGCGCGGAACCGGCAACTGTCGCACTTCAGACACGGTATATATCTGTCCTGCTCCCGCACCGGGTCATAGCAGCTCCAAGTAAGGGAGTAATCCACGCCGAGTTCTGTCCCTTTCCTGATTATTCCGGCCTTGGACAGCGTTATCAGAGGCGCGTGTATTCTGAATTTCATCTTTCCCTCAACAGAGGCCTTTGTAGCGAGATTGGCCATATTCTCAAACGCCTTCAGATATTCGGGCCTGCAGTCCGGGTAACCGCTGTAATCAACGGCATTCGCCCCTATGAAAATATCCGCAGCCCCAACTGTCTCCGCCCACGCGAGTGCGAATGAGAGGAAAATGGTATTCCGGGCCGGAACATAAGTAACGGGAATACCCTCAGTGGATAGTCCCGAATCACCCGGCCGACCGCAACCCGCAACCCGTTTCGGCACTTCCATGTCTGATGTCAGCGCCGAACCGCCGATATCCCTCAGGTTGAAGCTGATGACGAGGTGTTTTTTCACCCCCGATGCCTCGGCAACACGGCGCGCCGACTCGAGCTCCACCCTGTGCCGCTGCCCGTAATCAAAGCTCAGGGCGTAAATTTCATAGCCTCCCGCCTTTGCCACAGACAGAGTGGTTGCTGAATCAACACCGCCGCTCAACAGTACAATCGCCTTTTCCATCGTATCGTATTGCCCCGAAATTATTTCTTCCCTATTTTCGATTCCGTCCCTGCAAGCAGGTTTTTTATGTTGGATTTATGCCTGTAAACAATCAGGAGCGCAAGCAGGGCCCCGAAAAATATCTTTATGCCCGAGGCACCGCTTATGATAAAAACAACCGGCAGGGATGTAAAAGCCACAATCGCCGCAAGCGAAGAATACCTCGTGGTGATTGCAACGCCCAGCCATATCACGAGGAGAACCACCACTGACACAGGACTGTAAACCGCTGTCACACCCAGCCCGGTTGCCACGCCCTTGCCTCCCCTGAAGGATAAAAAGACCGAGAATATGTGTCCGGCAACCGCGGAAAAACCCGTGATGCCGAGCCATAAATCCACTGCCACGGGCATGAGAGACCGGTCGATTGCCGCGGTGCGGCCCATGTTGTCGATAATGATACTGCATATCAGCACAGGCACCACGCCTTTGAGGACATCGCATACCAGCGTCAGCAGCGCGGGCACCTTGCCTGCTGACCTCAGGACATTCGTGGCCCCGATATTCCTGCTGCCCGTGTTTCGCAGGTCGATCCCCCTCCCCCTTGTAAACAGGATGCCGAAAGGTATGGAACCGATGACGAATGCAAACGGTACAAGCAGATACAGCAGGGGATTTATCAACAAAACGTCTCTTATCATATCCTTTTCCAGAAAAGTATGAAATACTGAACCCCCGAGATAACGCCTATTATCATGGAAATCCATAACAGGGCGATTCCTGCGGCGTAAAAGTCTACACTGATTATCGTCCTGTCCATAAACAGTATGAGTATGGATGCTATCTGTGATGCGGTCTTTACCTTGCCGCCTGTCTCGGCCGGTATCACGATATCCTTTGACAGGGCCGCAATCCTCAACCCGGTTACAACGAACTCCCTGACAATTATTACAATTGCTATCCACGCGGGTATCATGGCCATATCCACGAGCAGGACAAGCGCGGATATGACCAGCAGTTTGTCCGCGATGGGGTCGAGGAGTATCCCCAGCCTTGTAATCTGGCGGGTCTTTCTCGCAATGTATCCGTCAAGGAAATCGGTTAATGACGCAACGGCGAACAGCCCGGCGCCAAGCAGCGGATTATCCGGCGCAACCAGGATAAACGGAAGAATTATCAGTATCCTGGTGAATGTGATGATAGTAGGCGTGCTAACCAATTGATTCCCCTGACACCTTTTTCCAGAGTCCGGACGATTTCAGTATCAGATCGGTAAATTCCCTGACAGCCCCCCTGCCCCCTGCCTTTTTCATGACAATGTCAGCCAGTTCCTTCGCCCCTTCTTCAGCATCACATGGCGCAGCGGAGAGCCCCGCCCTCTTAAGCAGTTCCTGGTCAACGACATCATCGCCCATGAAGGCGATATTTTCATCACTGCATCCGTATTTCTCCAGGAGCTTTTCATAGACCTCCGATTTCCTGAATATCTTCTGGTGGACCTCAGTGATGCCGAGTTCCCTGGCCCTTATTTCAACGACCTTTGATTTCCTTCCCGTTATGATGGCAACGGTGATTCCGGCCCGGCCCAGCATCTTTATGCCGTGGCCGTCCCTGACGTGGAATCTCTTGAGTTCATTGCCGTCATTGTCGAGGATAATGCTCCCGTCGGTCATCACCCCGTCGACATCAAGAATGAGGAGCCTGATCTTTCCGGCCTTTTCCCTGATTGTTTCTTTATTCATTTTCACACTATCCCCGCCTTCAGCAGGTCGTGCAGATGCACCACGCCTTCTATGCTGTCTTCTTCACCCGCGACAATGAGCACGGTGATTGAATACTGCTCCATCAAGGCCACGGCCTTTGCAGCAAGTGTATCCCTTGTAACGGTCTTGGGCCTGCGCGTCATGGCGTCTTCGGCCCTGAAAGAGAAAAACTCCTCCCCCCATCTTTCAAGTCCCCTCCGGAGGTCACCGTCCGTAATTATCCCCAGCAGCCTCGAATCACTGTCTGCAACGGTCGTCATTCCAAGCCTCTTTGATGAAATCTCTATGATGGCATCTTTCATGAGGGTTTCCGGAGCCACCACCGGTATGACATCACCGGTATGCATGATGTCACCGACTGTCAGGAGGAGCCTTCGACCGAGATTCCCTCCCGGATGAATAATTGCAAAATCATCCTCGGTAAATCCCCTCTTGTTCAGGAGCGTTATGGCAAGGGCGTCACCCATTGCAAGGGCCGCGGTCGTTGAGGCAGTGGGTGCAAGGCCCATGGGACAGGCCTCTTCCCTGACAGATACATCAAGGACGATATCTGAGACCCTTGCGAGCGTTGATCCGGCATTTCCGGTCATGGCGATGAGTTTGAGGTTCAGCCTCTTGAACGTGGGCAGTATCCTTATGATCTCCTCTGTCTCACCGCTGTTTGAAATGCAGAGGATGACGTCATCCTTTTTGACCATGCCTATGTCGCCGTGGCTGCCTTCAGCGGGGTTAAGGAAAAAAGCCGGCGTTCCGGTGGAAGCAAGGGTGGCCGCTATTTTCTTGCCGATGATCCCGGACTTGCCCATGCCGGTTACAACCACCCTGCCGGTGCATGAATACATGGTTTCAATCGCCCGTACAAAGGTTTCATCAATACGGTCGATGAGGGAGTTTACGGCCTCCGCCTCTGTTTTTAAAATACTCCTGGCCTGTTCAATAAATTCGTTCATTGCCAGCCTTTTACCAACCGGCTCAGTTCCGTTAATCTCACCGCCAGTGCGGCGAACATATCAAGCGGCAGCATGTTCGGCCCGTCGCAGGGGGCCCTGTCCGGGTCCTCATGCACCTCCATAAAAACGGCATCACAACCGGTGGATACGGCCGCCCTGCAGAGAGGCTCTATGAACTCCCGCTGGCCCCCCGAGCTGCCGCCCTGCCCGCCCGGCAACTGCACGCTGTGGGTAGCGTCATAGACCACCGGAAATCCGAAGCCCTGCATTACAGGGATTGAGCGCATATCCACAACCAGATTATTATAACCGAAACACACACCCCTTTCAGTGATCATCAGGTCCTGATTGCCTGTTGAACGTGCCTTGTTTATTATATGCCTTACATCCCACGGCGACAGAAACTGCCCTTTTTTGATATTTACGGGCCTGCCGGTTCCGGAGGCTGCAAGGATCAAATCCGTCTGCCTTGAAAGGAATGCGGGTATCTGCAGGATATCAAGCACTTCTTTTGCAGCATCGACCTCGCTTACCGAATGTATGTCCGAGATCACCGGCAGACCGGTCTCCTGCCTTACCCTGTTGAGGATATGCAGTCCTTCATCAATGCCCGGCCCCCTGTAGGAATCAATGGACGTCCTGTTGGCCTTGTCATAAGAGCTTTTGAATATCAGGGGGATCCCGTGAGTCTCTGAATACTCCCTGAGCCTCCGGGCGATTCTTAAGGTGGATTCCTCGTTTTCTATTACACAGGGGCCTGCAATAAAGGCAAGTGGGTTACCTCCGCCGATTTTTACACTTCCTGCTTTTACTTCCCTCGTCGCCATATAATTCCATCTCGGTCTAACCTTACAGTGGCAAAAAGACATCGCGTGCGGGCAATGGAGGCTGCCGGAAAAGCTTTATCTGCGATTCCTTCAGGGGTAACAGCTCAGCCCCCTCCCCCTAACCCCCTCCCGCCAGGGGAGGGGGGACTTGTTTCTTCCTGCACCCTGACAACTGCACCCTGCCCCCTTAACTTTGAACTCCGAACTTTGTTCCCCGGAATTCTCCTGCCGCGTTTATGCAACGTTAAGGCTACTTCTTCGGCGCGTGGATAGCCGCGTCATGGACGTCTTCTGCAGCTTCCATTATACCTTCTGAAAGCGTGGGGTGTGCATGTATGGTGCGGGCGATATCACCGGCGGTAAGGCCTTTCTCCATTGCAACGGCCACTTCATGTATCAGGTCAGCGGCATGGGGCCCTATGATGTGGGCGCCGAGAATCCTGTCCGTCTCTTCATCGGCAATGATCTTGAAAAGCCCTGCTATCTCTCCCATGGCATGGGCCTTCCCGAGCGCCCTGAACTGAAACCTGCCGGTTTTATACCTGAGGCCTTTTTCAGCGGCCTGCTTCTCCCTCAGGCCCACCGAGC
>JAADFS010000141.1 GCA_013152795.1 Deferribacteres bacterium | reverse complement strand
TGCCGGATAAAACTGGCGGGAGAACCTGCCGTTTTATCCGGCTGTCGAGTTTATGCTGATTCGGCCTGTTTTTTATAGGTCAGAATCGGTTTTTCCTTTTTTGTTATCACCTCTTCGGTTATGAGGCACTCCTTGATGTTTGTCTGTGAAGGCACTTCATACATGATGTCGAGCATCACGTCTTCAAGGATCGCCCTCAATCCACGCGCGCCGGTCTTGCGCCTTACCGCCTCTTTTGCGATCGCCGCAAACGCCTTGTCGGTGAATTTCAGCTTGACATTGTCAAAAGAAAGCAGTTTCTGGTACTGCTTTATCAGCGCATTCCTGGGCTCGGTGAGGATTCTTATCAGCGCGGATTCGCCAAGCTCGTTCAGTGTCGCCACAACAGGAAGCCGTCCCGTAAACTCCGGTATCAGGCCGTACCGGATGAGGTCCTGGGGCTGCACCATCTTCAGGATGTCGCCTGTCTTTTTTTCGCGCATGCCGGCGGGCACGGAACCGAAGCCCACGGTTTTCTTGCCCACCCTTTCCTCGATGATCTTCTCCAGCCCTACAAAGGCGCCGCCGCAGATAAACAGGATATTCGTGGTGTTTACCTGCAGGAACTCCTGCTGGGGATGCTTCCTGCCGCCCTGTGGAGGGATGTTGGCCACTGTTCCCTCTATGATTTTCAGGAGGGCCTGCTGTACGCCTTCGCCGGAGACATCCCTTGTGATGGATACATTTTCGGTACGGCGGCTTATTTTGTCTATTTCATCGATATATATGATGCCGCGCTGGGCCCTTTCCACATCGTAATCGGCTGCCTGCAGCAGTTTGAGGATTATGTTCTCAACATCCTCCCCCACATAACCCGCCTCTGTCAGTGTTGTGGCGTCGGCGATGCTGAAGGGTACATCGAGCATCTTTGCAAGCGTCTGGGCGAGTATGGTCTTGCCCGTGCCTGTCGGGCCGATGAGCAGTATGTTGCTTTTTTGCAGCTCGACGCCGGACTTCTGCGGGCTGTTTATCCTCCTGTAATGGTTATGCACTGCGACCGAGAGTATCTTTTTTGCAGTGTCCTGCTCAATGACATAATCGTCAAGGAACTTCTTGATCTCCTTGGGGGTCGGAAGCTTCCGCGAGACGTTTATGTCAAAGGATGATTCAAACTCTTCGGCCATTATCTCATTGCACAGCCCCACGCACTCGTCGCATATGTAGACTGTCGGGCCTGCAATGAGCTTTCTGACCTCTTTCTGGCTCTTGCCGCAGAAAGAGCATTTCAGGAAATTATCATGTGAGTGTATCATGTTCTTGTTACCCATTGTTATCTGAAGGTTTTTTTATGGTTTCTATTACTTCATCAACGATGCCGTATTCCCTGGCATCCGTTGCGGACATGAAGAAATCCCTCTCTGTATCCAGTTGCAGCTTTTCAAGAGGCTGGCCGGTGTGTTTGGAGAGGATTTCATTCAGGGTCTCTTTCATCTTCAGTATCTCTTTTGCATGTATCTCCACATCCGTTGCCTGGCCGTGGAAACCGCCCATGGGCTGGTGTATCATTATCCGTGAATGCGGCAGGACATAGCGCTTACCCTTTGTCCCGGCGGTCAGGAGCAGGGCCCCCATGCTGGCCGCCTGGCCTATGCAGTATGTGGCGATGTCGGATTTGACATACTGCATTGTGTCGTAAATGGCAAGGCCGGATGAGACGATGCCTCCCGGCGAATTTATGTAGATGTGAATATCCTTCTCCGGGTCTTCGGTCTGAAGGAACAGCAGTTGCGCTATCACTGTATTGGCAACCATGTCGTCTATGGGGCTGCCGATAAAGATTATCCTGTCCTTGAGAAGGCGGGAGTATATGTCATACGCCCTCTCCGTCCTGCCGGTTTGTTCTATAACAATTGGAATCAGACTCATGTTTTCTCCTCGGGAACCGATATTGCCCTGTTTATGCAAAGTTAACTTTACAGTGGCATAAAAATACCGCCAGCGGGCAGAGGAGCCTGCCGGAAAAGCTTTATCTGCGATACCTTCAGGAAATACTTTGCACAGCGTATTGACGTCCTTTGGAACTTCACTCTCCGTTATTTCCTGCAATAAGGACTTATTTCCGATATCCCATCGCTTTATAAAGGTTTTACGGCAGGCTCCCCTGCCGGTTTATACAACATTTAAGGTTAAGATTCGCTCTGAATGGTGGCCTTGTCAAGTACGAAATCCAGCACCTTGTCGGCCAGCAGCCTGCTCTTCATGGCCTCCAGCGACCCTTCCCTGACCGCGTACAGCTTTCTCACCTCTTCCGGCTTGAGATTGTTGCGTGCAGCGATCTCCTCTATCGCCTTGCTGACATCCTCATCATCTATCTGTATGTTTTCCTTTTTTGCAATGGCCTCAATGATGATTACGCCCTTGACGTTTTCCTTTGCCTTCAACGCGTATTCTTTCTGGAGTTCTTCATCAGGCTTTACGGCCTCGCCTTTTTTCATGGCCTCTTCCTTTGCGCGTTCAACAAGCGAGGCTATTTCACTGTACACCATGCTGCCCGGAACATCGATGTCATGCCTTTTTATCAGCTCGTCCAGGATTTCCCTTTTGTAGTCCAGCTCTATCTGGCCCTTTTTCCTGTTGGCTATATTTTCGCGTATCCTGTTCCTGAGCTCCTCCATGTTCTTGCAACCCGCCTCTGCCGCGAGTTCATCGTCAAGAGGCGGGATATTCTTCTTCTTTGTCTCGGTTATCGATACCTTGAACTGGACTTCCTTGCCTGCCACGGTCCTGTTCGGATGATTGTCTTCAAAATTAATCGTTACCGTCACTGTCTCGCCCTTTTTCTTCCCCATCAGGGCCTCGCTGAATTCCGCGGGCATGGCCTCCGAGCCCACCACGAACGGAAATTCACGGTAGGACAGCTCTTCGTTGGGTTCGCCGTCGATAAACGCTTCACTGTCCACAATGGCCATATCACCGTCCTTCAGCTCTTCGTCGGAGACTGAATAAAGCGCCTTGCTTTCCTGCAGGCGCTTCAGGGCGTTCTCCACTTCCTCGTCCTCTACCGTGAATGTCTTTTCTTTTAACATAATGCCTTCATAGTTGATTTCCTTTATTTCAGGCCTCACCTCTATCGTCACGCTGAATGAAAGAGGCTGGCCAGGCTTCAGTTCCACCTTGTCATTCATGTCAGGATAACTGACAGGCTCTAAATTCGCCTCCCTGACGGCCTTGACATAGTATTCCGGCACTATCTTTTCAATAATCCGGGCATCCACGTTTTTGCCGAATTTTTTAACGAGAATAGCCCGCGGCACCTTGCCGGGCCTGAAACCGGGAATCCTTGCAGTTGTCCTCAGCTCGTTATAAGCGCTGTCGGTCTCCGCCTGGATAACATCCTTGGGGATACTGATCGTGAGTTTTTTTCTTGTAGGTGACAGTTCTTCTACTTTCTGGAGCATTTATACCTCAATCTCAATAATTTATTTTGATTATAATCTTAGACTGATAAGAGTCATTTGTCAATGAACCGGTCTCAGGTGGATAAAGCCGGGCACTATCTGTATTATAATAAACAATTGTCCGATTTTGCCATAACCTTAATGTTGCATAAATGGGAGGAGGGCCTGCCGTAACACCTTTATAAAGCGATAAGATATTGGAAATAAGTCTTTATTGCAGGAAATAACAGAGAGTGAAGTTCCAAAAGACGTCAATATGGCGTGCAAGAATATTCCCTTAAGGAATCGCAGATAAAGCTTTTCCGGCAGGCCCTCCTGCCCGCAGGCGGTATTTTTATGCCACTGTAAGGTAACACCGTATGGAAAGATATATTTCAGTGGTTATTCCCAACTACAACATGGCGGCCGTGATAGGCAGGTGTCTTGAAGCGGCCTTTGAAACGGAATATGAAAACTTCGAGGTCATTGTCGTGGATGACTGCTCTGACGATAATTCCGTTGAGGTCATAGAGGGATTCCCGTGCAGGCTCATACGGCTTGAAGAACGCTCCGGCGCGTCAAAGGCAAGAAACACAGGCGCGCTGAACAGCAGGGGCGAGATCATATTCTTCACGGATGCGGACTGCCTCCTCCTGAAAGATACCCTGTCCGCCGTAAACAGGGCCTTTTCAGAAGCAGGCCCGGATGTCATTATCGGCGGGACATATACGCGTATCCCCTATGACAGGGATTTTTTCAGCACCTTCCAGTCGGTGTTCATAAATTACTCTGAGACCAAGAATGCGGAGAATCCCGATTATATCGCCGCCCATGCGCTTGTAATCGATGCCCGCACATTCAGAGACAGCGGGGGTTTCCCTGAGGACTTCCTGCCGATTATCGAGGATGTCGAGTACTGCCACAGGCTGCGCAGGTCGGGCTGCAGGCTGGTCATGAAGCCGGACATACAGGTGCGGCACATATTTGATTTTTCCCTCTCCAGGTCCCTGCGCAACGCCTTCCGTAAGTCAAAGTACTGGAGCATGTATTCGCTGAAAAACAGGGACATGCTGGCTGACTCGGGCACCGCATCCACGGAGTTGAAGACAAATGTCGCCTCATATTGCCTGAACCTGCTGCTTTTGTCGCTGTGGGTGTTCGTGCAGAAGAGCGGGCTGCTGTTTCTGGTCATGTTCGTCCTGATAATAAACATCTTCATCAACAGGCGGCTGTTCAGGGCATTCTTTGAGACAAAGGGCGCACTGTTCGGCGCTCAGGCCGTACTTTATTACACGGCGCTCTATCCGCTGCCCGTGTGTATGGGTACTGCTGCAGCCGTGATGGAACACTTTCGTGACAGGAGGAGATAGCGGTTCCCCCCAACCCTGACTTCCACCGGGAAGGGGGCTGAAAACTGTTACTATAAAAGGAGAAAATGCAATATTCGCCTTTTCGGCATGCGCTTTCGGTCTTCCATAAACGCAGCCCTGTTCAACTGACCTTTTTCGTGACCGCAAGGTGCAATGCCGCCTGCCCCTTCTGCTTTTACCTGTCCGG
>JAADFS010000140.1 GCA_013152795.1 Deferribacteres bacterium | reverse complement strand
GACGAGCTTCTTCTTTTCATAGAGGAGCGCCTCGTAAGACGTTTTAAACCCGGTAAAGCTGTAGTACAGCTTGTTGAATCTCCTGCCGTTTCTTTCATCACAGAAAATCCCGTTGACATAATTCAGGAAGTCATATCCCGTGGTGCCCTGCACAGCCCACAGGTGCGGCAGTTCCTCATGCGGCCCGAGTATTTTCTCAACGGCTATATACATCTCCTCTGTTTTTTCCCTTAATCTTCTCAGGTACCCTGTCGGATCATACAGGCCGTCTATATGGTCTATACGCAGTCCCGTGATCTTTTTGTCTTTAACGAGGTTCATGATGAACGTGTGGGTAACGTTGAATACCTTTTCATCTTCCATCCTCAGGGAAATCAGGCTGTTGATATTGAAAAACCTGCGGTAGTTCAGCTCTTCGCCGGCGACTTTCCAGAAGGAGAGCCTGAACAATTGTTCGGAAAGCAGGCTGTCAAGCAGATTGAGGCTGTCCCCGGCCTCTTTGTTGCCGTTGAACATATCTATGTTTCCGTCTATGAACCGCCTTATATCGCTGTTTTCCATATACAGTTCCCTGAGCATCCTCTTGATAAACTGTATCTGACTGTAGCGTTCAAGCCTTTCCTCACGGGACACGGGAAGATTTTTCAGGGAATAGAGAATGCCGAGGAACTTGATCAGGTCAGGGTGGTCGTCTCCGAGGCATTTCCTCAGTTCGTTGAACCTGTGGGTGATTACGTGAACATACGACTCTATCTTGAGCGGGAGCTTCAGGGAGTAGTAGTTGATGAAAAACCCGTTGTCATCATACTGCAGGGTTATCTCCCTTTCGTCAAGGGATTCACTGTAGTGTTTCCCGAGGAATGGGGCGAGGACCCTTCCGGAGAGGCTCTCGTAAAAGTGTTTCCAGTCGATATCGAAGAAATCGAAATATTCCGAGTGCGGGCCGTTCTCAAGCACATCCATGAGCATGGAGTTTTCCCCGTCAAAGGCCATGTGGTTGGGGACGATATCCTGTATCCAGCCCATGCCGGCCTTCTTTAATTCCGCAAGGAGCCTGTCGAAATCATCCCCTGTGCCGAGTTCGCTGTTGAGCTGATTCAGGTCGACTATGTCGTATCCGTGGGGGCTTCCCTTCTTTGCCTTAAACACCGGCGAGGCGTATATATCCGATATCCCGAGTTCATTGAGGTATGAGAGTATCTTCTGCGCCTCCCTGAACCCGAAGTCCGGATTGAACTGAAGCCTGTATGTCGCAATGGGTATTTTCATATTGCTTTATATTATAAGGCATTAAGTTTTCTGAGGGACTTTCTGATTAATTCTTGCTGTGCGGCCTGTTTGATTTCGGACTCGATAATGCCGATCATGTTTTTCTCCTGTATTGCCGGCGGGCATGATAGAGCTTTTCCGTGAAACCGCCTTCTTCAAGAAACTGTTGTTCCAGTTTCCGTAACTGCCTGCCCAGCAGAAAACTCGCCTGATTAATCAGACAGATAATAGTGTTTGCCGCCTTCTCAGGTGGAGCCGTTGCAATGCCATAGGGGTCGGACGGGTCAGACCTGTCAGACTTGTCAGACAAATACTTTTTCCTCACCGCAAGGGCATCTCTGGAATCCTTAGTCCAGATGCGCAGGCCCCGCTGGCGGAGAAACGCCTGAAAATCCAGCAACAACTCTTCCAGGCTCGCCCGGGCAACGCCGGTCAGCTTGAGTTCGGTCTTCTTAGATGTTGCAGAGGCCATGCTCCCCTCTGCGATGTTCTGTACTCCGCTGCGCGCCGCCTGAACCATCTGGTCATGCGTACGCGACCGTTTGTCTATAAAGCGGTTACAGAATATGACCGTTGCATCATAGACGGTTTCCGCGGTTTGATAGGACCTGAGTCTGCGGTATCCGCCATGCGGAGGGATTAAGTCCGGCTTCGGTTTGTTAGTGTCCATATTTATTTTCACCAAATTCTGCCTGATTATACACTATTAAGTATATTCACCTGTATTGCCATACGCCTATTTAAACTTTAGGGGTTACACCTGTATACAGGACAAAGCTCTCTGCCCTCAACACGATCTCACGGCCCGGCTCCGTCCTGTCCGGTGACAGCGCTCCCGGGCCTTTCAGAGTTTTATCAGAAGAGTCCAATACCTTTGTCCATTTAATCTCATGATGCAGATAGTCCGTCCTTACATCGGCGTTACTGAAATTAAAAAGTATCAATACCTCATCCTCCCCCTTCCATCTCCGCACAATGACAAGCCTCCTTTCCTCATCAGCCCGTACATCAAGACACGCCCTGTCCGGGTTTGCAACCGCGGGAAGCTCTTTCCTGAGGCGTATCAGTTCCCTGTACAGGTCCAGGAGCACCTTGTGCCGCCCCTGCCTGCGCCTGTCCCACGAGAGTTTGGAGCGCATAAACGTCTCCACATCCTGCGGGTCAGGGGGCTCTTCATTCCACATGAACGAGCTGAATTCCCTCTTTCGGCCCTCCCTGACCGCCCTGACAAGCTCGTGGTCGGAGTGGCTTGTGAAAAAAAGAAACGGCGCCGTCTCACCATACTCTTCACCCATGAACAGGAGGGGCACGTACGGCGAGAGGATCACGGCCCCTGCGGCGAGCTTCTGCAGTTCAAACGAGACAAGGGCGGAGAGGCGTTCGCCCCTCATCCTGTTGCCGGTCTGGTCGTGGTTCTGTGAAAAGACAACAAACCTGTCTGACGGTATGTCCCTTGATGAATTGCCGTGGTTCCTCTTTCTGAATGCCGAGTACTGCCCGGAATAAACAAAACCCTCCTTCAGTGCCTTTACAAAATGTTCGATCCCGCCGAAGTCTATGTAATAACCGTTTCTCTCACCCGTGACAAGGGCATGCAGGGAGTGATGAAAATCGTCGCACCATAATGCATCAAGCCCGAGGCCGCCTGCGCTTTCAGGCCTGACGGCATAGGAGTTGTTCATGTCTGATTCGGCGATCAGGTGGAATTTTCTTCCCTCCTGTTGTGAAAACTCTTTAACCCTGCAGGCAAGCTCACGCAGAAAAGGCACGGCGCTCATGTCGTATATACCGTGAATCGCGTCAAGGCGGAGCGCATCTATATGGTAATGCCTGAACCAGTGCAGGGCGTTTTCCAGAAAGAAATTCCGGACATCATTGCTGTAGGGGCCGTCGAAATTTATCGCCTGTCCCCAGGGGGTCCTGTACCTGTCGGTAAAATAGGGCCCGTAATCCCACAGGTAATTGCCTTCAGGGCCGAGGTGGTTGTAGACCACGTCGAGAATCACGGCAATGCCCCTTGCATGGCATTCATTCACCAGGTGTTTGAGGCCGTCAGGGCCGCCGTATGAATTCTGAACTGCAAAGGGATAGACCCCGTCGTATCCCCAGTTCCTTTCACCGGGGAACTGGGCGACCGGCATCAATTCGACGGCATTGATGCCGAGTTCCCTGAGTTCGTCAAGCATGGGGATGACGGCCATGAAGGTGCCTTCAGGGGTGAAAGTCCCTGTATGGAGCTCATACATTATCATTTCAGACAGCGGTATTCCCCGCCAGCCTTCATCATCCCATTTAAAGGCAGCATGGTCGATAACCTGTGAGGGCTCATGCACACCGTGCGGTTGAAAACAGGATGCCGGGTCAGGCCTTTCCCTGTTCCTGTCAAGGCGGTAGAGGTACAGGCAGCCGGGATGGACGTCCCGCGCCTGCACCTTCCAGTATCCGGAGCCGTCTCTTTTCATGGGCAGGGTCCTTTCGCCTTCTGAAAGAATCCTCAGTTCAACGTGTTCGGCAAAGGGTGCCCATACGGAAAATTCACACCTGCCGTTTCCCCTGTAATCAGCGCCTATCTTCATAATTGCGATTAATATAGCTCACACATCTTCCACTCAAACACCCCCCGCCGGGGGGTCATGATAGTGCCTTCCTCATTTGGCGAAGCAGCCGTTCCTTTGTCCCCTTCACCGTTGACGGCGGAGGGTCAGGTCGGGGGGAACTATTGTTTTTCTGTGTAATTGACAGCGGGTACGGGCTTTGATAGTATACACATTGATAAACCCGGTTTCTTCATACTAATAATATTACCATACGTAAAAAAAAGCTTTGGCATGCTTAACGATTTTTTTCATAACACCCTGTTCGGCAACAGCATAGCAAACTATTTCATCTTTGTTGCAATATTTTTAACCGGTGTCTCCATTGTTTTTGTCCTCAAGAAAATTATCCTGCACCGCCTGAAGGCATGGTCACAGAAGACCTCAACGACAATAGATGATTTTCTCATAGGCATATTTGAGAAAAAACTCATCCCGTTTCTCTATCTGGGGGTCCTGTATTTATCCTTCAACAGCCTGGCACTGAATCCTTCCATACGCAAATTCATCGATATAACAGGCATAGTGGTGCTGACCTATGTGGGCCTGCATCTCATATCCGCGCTTATCAGTTACTCGATCGAGACATACTGGATAAAGAAAGAAGCGGATACAGGAAGGCGCCGGAGCCTGGCGGGGATTATCACGATCCTGAAGGTGGTTGTCTGGGGTATCGGCATTACCTTCCTCCTGGACAATCTGGGCTTCAAGATATCGACCGTTGTGGCCGGGCTGGGAATCGGCGGTATAGCGGTGGCCCTGGCCGCGCAGACGATCCTGGGCGACCTGTTCAGCTATTTCGTGATTTTTTTCGACCGGCCTTTTGAAATAGGCGATTTTATTATAATCGACAATTATCTCGGCACCATCGAATATATCGGCATAAAGACCACAAGGGTGCGCAGCCTGGGCGGAGAGCAGTTGATATTCTCAAATACCGATCTCACAAACGCGCGCCTGCGGAACTACAAGAGGATGGAGAAACGCCGGGTGGTTTTCAAGATAGGCGTTGTCTACCAGACCCCCGACCGAACAGTTAAAGGAAATCCCGGGGATAATCAGGCAGAGCATAGAAAACGTGAAGGATACGGTCTTTGACCGCGCCCACTTTGCGTCATACGGGGATTTCAGCCTTATCTTTGAGGCGGTCTATTATGTGTTGAGCAGTGATTACAATAAATACATGGACAGCCAGCAGGAGATTAATTTTACGATCAAAGACGAATTCGAGAAGCGCGGAATCGAGTTCGCCTATCCGACCCAGACAGTGTATCTGGAGAAAACGGACAGCGGCTGGCTGGCCGCACCTGAAACGGAGAAACAAAACCAGTGACACGGCAGAGAAAGGCCGTCAAATACGGCCAGAAATCAATATCAGAGGCAGTGCTTGAGAAATGGGACAATCCCCACCCGGAAAGGGACTATACCGTTGATATCAGCTTTCCGGAGTTTACCTGCCTGTGCCCGGTTTCCGGGTATCCGGATTTTGCAACCATAAAGATCAGCTACATCCCGGACAAATACATAGTGGAGCTCAAGTCCCTGAAGCTCTATCTGAATAGTTTCAGGGACAAAAACATATCTCACGAGGCTGCCGCAAACCGGATAT
>JAADFS010000139.1 GCA_013152795.1 Deferribacteres bacterium | reverse complement strand
GGGGTCCAGCTCAGTGCATGCAGAACGACAATCTCATCATCCGCGGACAGGTCAAGCCTTGTCAGGAATCTTGCCGCCTCATCGGAATATTCCGAGCCGTCTGTGGCAAGCAGTATCTTCATTTGTTCACCTCTCCATGTAATAAAAATTCTTTTTTTATACCATATAGAGAATGCACAAAAAATGCAAGGCATAAGGCCTTGCCTGAAATTATCGCCCGCGGGCTTGAACCTGCCGGAAAAAAAACTGGGAGGGTTTTTTTCCGGCAGGCGCCTGGCTGTCACGTGTATGCAGCGTTAAGTTGAGATTATCCCGTCATCGCTTTTATATCCTCCTGCGCGGTGCCTGTAAGCTTCAGGTTGAATGTGTCCTGCAGCACCTTTAGCACGCCCGGCGTTATAAAGGCAGGGGGCTTGGGTCCGAGGTAGATGTTCTTTACACCCAGGCTGAACAGCCCCAGGAGTATGGCCACGGCCTTCTGCTCAAACCATGAAAGAACTATGCTCAGGGGCAGCTCGTTCACAGAGCAATTGAATGCCTCTGCAAGCGCCAGGGCGATCTTGACGGCCGAGATGGAGTTGTTGCACTGCCCGAGGTCTACATAGCGGGGGATGCCGTCTATATCGCCGAAATCAATATCATTGAACCTGAACTTGCCGCACGATGTGGTAAGTATAACGCAGTCTTTCGGCACGAGCTCGGCCAGCTCCCTGAAATACCTGCCTCCTTCACCCGGCGCGTCGCAGCCTGCTATCACGAAAAACCTCTTTATCTTTCCGGCCTTCACCGCCTCGATTATCTGCGGTGCAAGCTTCAGTACATTTTCATGGTGGAAACCCGTGGTTAATGTCTTCTCCGAGGGGACATTTGCGTCGGGAAGCGAAAGGGCCTTCTCTATAAGCGGGGTGAAGTCGTTGTTTTCGATCTTTTTTACCCCCTCAAGGCCCGCCACATCATAGGAAAACATCCTTTCGGCGTAGCCGCCCCTGATGATGGGCATTACACAGTTGGTTGTGGCCAGGATGGCGCCTGGAAAGTCGTCGAAGAGCCTTCTCTGGTCATACCATGCCTTACCCACATTCCCTTTTAAATGCTTGTATTTTTTTAACTGGGGATAGCCGTGGGCCGGCAGCATCTCGGAATGCGTGTACACATTGATGCCCTTGCCCTCCGTCTGCTTGAGGAGTTCCTCGAGGGCGTACAGGTTGTGGCCTGTTACAAGAATGCTCTTGCCCTCGATCCTGTCCTCGGATACGGTGACAGGCTCTGGTATTCCGAGTCTGGACGTATGCGCCTTGTCAAGCAGCTCCATCGCCTTTATGGTCGCCTCGCCGACCTGAAGGGCCGTCCTGACGGTTTCGCTGGTGTTGAAATTGACGTTTGTAAGCGTGGAGTAAAGCGCCTCATGCGTGATCCTGTCGATTTCCGGGTCAGTAAAACCGAGCTCCCTTGCATGGTGAGCATAGCATAAGCCGCCACTCCCTTCAGACCGAATATGATAATGTCCTGAAGACTGGCGATGTCTTCATTCTTACCGCAAACCCCGATCTTTTTGCTGCATCCGCCTTCCATGGTCTGTTCGCACTGATAACAAAACATTTGTGATACCTCCTTTTTTTATGAAACTCAATTTACTCTATTAAATAGTGTGGCAAGAAAAGTTTCAATGATATAAATCATAAGAGAAATAAAATCGCAATACTTCAGAGCCGCTTTTCTCTCCGGATAACCCCTATACGTCCCCTCTTAACCTTACGGTTGCATAAAAACCTTGCCTGCGGGCCAAGTAGTCTGCCGCAGGAGCTTTATCTCCGATACCTTCAGTGCTAACAGCTCAGCCCCCTCCCCCTAACCCCCTCCCGCCAGGGGAGGGGGGACTTGTTTCATTCTGCACCCTTAACTCAGAACTTTGAACTTTGAACTTGCAACCCGCACCCCCTCAGAGGTGAGGGTGAGGTGTTGATAATACCTTATTTGCTGCTTTAAACTAAGTGCCTATACTAAATGAGGAGGTTTGCAGTCATGGCGGAACATTCGTTTGATATTGTCAGCAAGGTTGACCTTCAGGAGGTCTCCAATGCCGTCCAGCAGGCTGTTAAGGAAATCGGACAGCGGTTTGACTTCAGGGGCAGCAAAACCAGCATAGACCTTGACAGGGGAAGAAACGAGATAATTATTGTATCCGATGATGAATACAGACTGAAGAGTGTGATCGATATACTTCAGGGCAAGCTGGTTAAGCGGAAGGTCCCGCTTAAGGCCCTGAATTACGGGAAGGTCGAACCAGCACTTTCAGGCACCGTCAGACAGGTTGTAACCCTCCAGCAGGGCATCCCGGCTGAAAAAGCCAAGGAAATAGCAAAGATGATAAAAAGTACAAAGCTCAAGGTCCAGGCGGAGATACAGAAGGACCAGCTCCGTGTCAGGGCCAAGAAAATAGACGACCTGCAGGCAGTAATGAAGATGCTCCGGGAAAAGGATATCGGGATTCATATAGAGTTTGTGAATTACAGGTAATACCGTGGGGTTATGGGATGACATAAGGCATGACTTCAGGGCCGTTTTCAGGATGGACCCGGCTGCCAGAAACGCCCTTGAGGTGATAACCTCCTATTCGGGATTTCACGCCATCCTGGCGCACCGGGTCAATCACCTCCTGTGGAAGATGAAGATTCCCGTACTGCCCCGTTTTCTCTCGCAGTTGGCGAGATTTCTCACAGGCATCGAGATACACCCCGGGGCCCGCATAGGGAAAGGGTTTTTCATTGACCACGGCATGGGTGTCGTAATCGGGGAGACGGCGGAGATAGGGGAAAACGTGCTTCTGTACCAGGGGGTCACTCTCGGCGGCACAGGAAAACAGAAAGGCAAGAGGCATCCCACTATCGGCAACAACGTGGTTATCGGTGCGGGCACCAAGGTGCTCGGGGCAATAAAAATAGGTGATAATGTTAAAATAGGCGCTAACTCCGTGGTGCTGCATTCCGTGCCGGAGAATTCCATTGTCGTCGGCGTGCCCGGGAGGGTCATCAAGAAGAAGGTCGTGAAAATATACGCCGAGGGGCCGGTGGAAATGCTCGACCATGTGCATATCCCTGACCCGCTTGAAGAGAAATTCGAGGAAATTACATCATATATCAACGAGCTTGAAAGGAGAATCGACAGTTTGGAAGGCAAAGGCGAAACCATAAGGATTTACAACACAATGAGCGGCAGGAAAGAGGATTTTGTTCCCCTCGTCCCCGGAAAAGTCAGCATGTACGTGTGCGGCATAACGGCATATGACGTGTGCCACCTCGGCCACGCGCGGAGCGCCGTTGTGTTTGACATTATCAAGAGGTACCTCAGGTACAGGGGATACGATGTAATCCACGTCAGGAACATAACCGACATAGACGACAAGATTATTGCGCGTGCGGCCAGAGAGAAGGTTTCCACTGAAGAAATCGCCAGGAAATATACAGAGGAATATTACAGGGACATGGACCTGCTCGGTGTGAGCAGGGCGGATATAGAGCCGAAGGCCACCGACCATATAGAGGAGATGAAGGAGATCATTCAGGGTCTCATTGACAGGGGCTATGCATACCATGTAGACGGAGACGTGTATTTTGAGGTAAGCAAATTCCCCGGTTACGGAAAGCTTTCAAAGAAGAATATCGAGGAGCTTATGGCCGGCGCGAGGATAGACGTGGATGAGAGAAAAAAGAGCCCGCTGGACTTTGTCCTGTGGAAGGCTTCAAAACCGGGAGAGCCCTCCTGGGACAGTCCCTGGGGCAGGGGGAGGCCGGGATGGCATATAGAATGCACCGCCATGTCATCCAAATATCTCGGCGAGAGCTTTGATATCCACGGCGGGGGGGCCGACCTTATTTTCCCCCACCATGAAAACGAGATTGCACAGAGCGAGGCATACTCGGGCAAGACGTTTGTAAGGTACTGGATGCACAACGGGTTTATAACCGTTGATAAAGAGAAGATGTCGAAGTCCCTGGGGAACTTTTTTACGATCAAGGAGATACTCGCTAAATATGACCCTGAGGTCGTGAGATACTTTCTCCTTTCAGCCCATTACAGGAGCCCCATAGAGTTCTCAGACTCCCAGCTCAACGAGGCCGAGCTGTCGATCGACAGGTACTACAGCACGGTTATGAGGATCAATGACTTTATCAGGGACGCCGGCACAGGGGACAGGCCGGCTCCGTCGTCCGGCCTTGAGAACCTCCTGTCTTCCTTCATGGACAAATTCCTTCATGCAATGGATGATGATTTCAACACCGCCTCGGCCCTGGGCAATATATTCGAGCTCATAAGGGAGGTCAACAGGTTTCTCGACTCGCGGCCTTCCGGCGAAAAGGCGAAAGAGCTATTCATCCGTACAAGGGATGTGCTTGCAGAGGCCGGCGCTGTTCTGAACATATTCAACAGGACCCCGCAGGAGTGGTACAGCGCCCTGATGAAAGTGAAGAATATCGGTCTCTCGGAAGATGAGCTTCAGGAGAAGATCCTTCAGAGACAGAAGGCGAGAGAGGCAAAAGACTGGGCGACCGCAGACAGGATCAGAAACGAGCTGTCCGGACAGGGAATAATCCTTGAAGATAAAAAAGACGGGACAGTGTGGAAGATCAGGGCAGGCAGATAAGAAAAATAATAGTAGAGGTCACCCGTCCTGCATACGGAGGGTTCTTCATCGGAAGGCATGAAGGAAAGGTCGTAATGATAAAAGGCGCCGTCCTGCCCGGCGAGACTGTAGAGGCGGCGGTTGAAAATGAAAAGAAGGACTATCTTCCGGCATCGGTTGAAAGAATCCTCAAACCTTCGGCAGAAAGGATATCACCTGCATGTGGATTTTTCGGAAGATGCGGGGGATGCCATTTCCAGCACATTCCATATGACCTGCAGATAAAGATAAAAGAGCAAATCCTCACGGACTGCCTGAAGAGGCTGGCCGGGACAGGGACGGAACTCTCCGGGCCCGTCATAAGCGGCGAGCAGTGGAATTACAGGTTGAGGGGACAGTTCAAGGTATCCCGTGAAGGGATGGGGTTCTACAGGGAGGGCACAAGGGAAACAGTCGATATAGACGGCTGCCGGTTGATGGCTCCGGAAATCAACACGTACTTCCGGAAGGCGAAGACACTGCTTAAGGGTCCTGGTGTTAAGGAGATACACATAACCTGCGGTGATTGTGTTGTTGCACTGCTCAGGACGCGGGCGCGTTCCGTGTCACCTGCGGACAGGAGCGGATTGGCCTCGCGATTCTTCGATGCCGGGTTTTCGGGGCTGGTTATTGAGACAGCAGACAAAACAGTCTTTCAATACGGCAGGTCCTTTGTCACACTGGATACCGGAACACTGAAATACACCGTATCCCCGATGAGCTTTTTCCAGAGCAACTGGAGATTGAATCAGGCCGTTGTCCGCATTATCAGGGAGACCCTGCAGCCTCTCGGAGGCAGAAGGATACTGGATTTATACGCAGGCGCAGGCAACTTTTCCCTGCCGCTTGCCAAGGATGCAGAGGTAACGGCGGTTGAGGAAAATCCGTATGCCGTGGAGGATGGTATGAGGAATCTGCAGATCAACAACATTAAAGATTGCCGCTTTGTCCGTTCCTCCGCCGAAGACTTTCAGCCGGAGGGCCGGTTTGACATTGCAATACTTGATCCGCCGAGGCCGGGATTGACAAACAGGGCCATGAGCAAGGTGCTTTCAGTAATGCCCGAAAGGATAGTTTATATATCCTGCAACCCTGCGACCTTTGCAAGGGATATGAAAAAGCTGTCGGTGAAATACGATATCGAATCGATAAGAATAATCGATCTCTTCCCGCAGACATTCCACATAGAGGCACTGGCTTTCCTGAGGCTGAAGTGAATTTTATCCGTAAGCTTTTGAAATCTTCTCATCCACAAAGGCCCTGAACTCTCTGCGGAATCTTTCGATGCTGAATCTCTCGGCGTTTTTTCTTATCTCTGAAGGATTGAATTTATCCTCTGAAGCCTCAAACTCCTTAACGGCCCCGATCAGTGCCTCCGGCGTCTGCTCATGGAAAAATATCCCGGTCGGTGATGCCATATCTCCTGACTCCCCACTCCGCAGACTTAACGCGGAACTGTTTACAGGTATGACCGTCTCAGTCACCCCTCCCTTGCCGTACGCTATCACAGGCGTTCCGCACGCCTGCGCCTCCACAGGCACGATACCGAAGTCCTCCTCTGCCGCAAATACGAAGGCCCTGGCCTTTTGCATATATGATCTCATCCTGCCGCCTTCGAGATATCCGAGGAATTCTATATTTTTTTTTGCCCTGCTTCTGACCTTCGCGAAGTCCGGGCCGTCACCGATTACAACGAGGGGCAGCCCTGTTTTTGAAAACGCCTCGACTATCAGATCCATTTTTTTATACGGAACCATCCTTGAGACGGCAAGGAAGAATTTGTCTTTTTTTTCATCAAGCTGAAAAGAGCGGACATCGACAGGCGGGTAGATCACCGTTGCCTCCCTGCCGTAGGAGCGGCTTATCCTGTCTTTTATATAACGGGAATTTGCAATAAAGTGGTCGACCTGCTGAGCCGTGTTATAGTCCCACGTCCTGAGCCGGTTGAGGACGGCTTTTACCACTGCCCCCTTTATGCCGGAGTTCAACCCTGTTTCATTCAGATACTGCTCCCTCAGGTCCCATGCATAACGCATGGGCGTATGGCAGTAGCAAATCTGCAGTTGTCCCGGTTTCTTTTTAACACCCTTGGCCACCGAGTGGGAATTTGAGATGATAACATCGTAGGCGGATACATCGAGCCGGCCGGCGGCAAAGGGCATCAGGGGAAGGTAATTGCGGTATTTAGTCCTGGCGAAAGGAAGATTCTGGATTAACGATGTCTTTGTCTTTTTGTTGAGGATGAAACTTCTTTCTTCATCCGTGAGGAAGTCGACCTGGCAGAAAAGGTCGGCGT
>JAADFS010000138.1 GCA_013152795.1 Deferribacteres bacterium | reverse complement strand
AATATTTCCTGAAGGTATCGCAGATAAAGCTTTCCCGGCAGACTCCTCTGCCCCGCCGGCGGTATTTATGCCACTGTAAGGTAAAAATACTTTTAAAAAGAGACTGGATAATGATATATTTTTAGATGGAGAGGAGGAAATGCAAAAGGAAGAAAGTCAGAATAGAGGCGGAGATGGTCTCCGGAGATACAACCTGCACAGGGATGATAGAGAATATCTCCGAGCAGGGTATCTACCTGGAGACAGACTCCACCGGTCCTTTGAATACTTCCACGCGTTTTTCTCCCGGCACGCAGTTTCAGGTGAGATTTCAGACCCCTGACGGAGAGACCCTGAAACTCGATTGCCGCGTGATGTGGTCGTTCAAAACAGGCCCTTACGGTTTGAGAAAAAAAATCGGTATGGAAGTCATATTCCCGCCCCCTGCCTATATAGATTTTTGCAATACCCCTGATGATTAACACTTTCTCTGCTGCGCCGCCGGCAATGTTTCCATGCAAATGCAAGGCAAACACATAGGCGGACGGGCAAGCGATTATTTGGAGGATGGAATCATGACTGTGACTATTAAATGGAAAAAACTACGGGAGGATGCTGTTATCCCTTCATATGCACATGAAGGGGATGCCGGTTTTGATTTTACCTCCGTAGAGGACGTTACGCTGGCTCCATATGAAAGAAAAGTGGTTGGGACAGGGCTGAAAGTGGAGGTGCCGCCGGGTTATGAGATGCAGATAAGACCCAGAAGCGGGGTTTCGCTTAGGACGCCCATCCTGATAGCCAATGCCCCCGGTACTATTGATGCAGGTTACCGTGGGGAGGTGGGCATTGTGGTTCTCAATAACAGCGGGGAACAATACAGGATAGCCAAGGGGGAAAGAATAGCACAGGGCGTCATAAAGGAGGTGATTCCCGTTGTTCATATTGAGGTGGATGAACTGTCCGAAACAGCAAGGGGCGAGGGCGGTTTCGGGTCAACGGGAAACAGGGTCGGAGAATAATTTCAAAAAACTTGAAACCGCGCAGCCCGCGTTTCCCATCCCCATGGCAGCCCTCCTTCACTTTTAATCCGGCACTATATTTCTCCCCGTCAAGTCATCTTACTGTCAATCTTATGACAGTATCAGTTTCCGCTTGTCAATATGTCTTCGGAACAAATCAGATCGACTTAAAAAATATCTTTATATTTCAGAGGGTTTGATCTGCATAATCCACAGGAATGATAATTGCTTTTCAGTCGCTGAAAAAAAACGGCGGATAATGTCAAAAGTTGTTTTATAAGGATGGAGCTTAGATACAGGAAAATTCTTGTTACCGGTGCGGATGGCTTTATAGGTAGTCATCTCGTAGAGAGGCTGGTGGAAGAAGGCTGCCGGGTCAAGGCGTTTGTGTTTTACAACTCCTTTAATTCGTGGGGCTGGCTTGACACGCATTCAAACGGTCTACTGCATGATGTGGAAATATTCTCCGGAGACATCCGTGATTCCCATGGGGTAAGAAACGCTGTCAGGGATGTGGATGTGGTTTTTCACCTTGCTGCGCTGATAGCCATCCCGTTTTCCTATCACTCACCGGACTCCTATATTGACACGAATATCAAAGGCACGCTGAATGTACTTCAGGCCTGCAGGGATTTTGATATTGAGAGGGTGATCGTGACGTCCACATCCGAGGTTTACGGCACAGCGAGGTATGTACCGATCGATGAGATGCACCCGTTGCAGGGCCAGTCTCCATACGCGGCCACAAAGATAGCAGCGGACAAAATAGCCGAATCTTTCCACAGGTCGTTCAACCTGCCCGTGATTACCGCGAGGCCTTTTAATACCTACGGGCCCAGACAATCAGCCCGGGCGATCCTGCCGACGATCATTACACAATTGCTGACAGGGCGAAAAGAGGTCAGGCTGGGTTCACTGCATCCTATAAGGGACATGAACTATGTCCGGGATATATGTGACGGTTTTATCGCTGTTGCAAAATCCGACCGCGCCATAGGGGAAGAGATCAATATTTGCAGCGGCACCGAGGTCTCAATGGAAAATCTCGCCCGTATGGTGGTTGACATGATAGACCCGGACGCCTCGATTATAAGCGATGAACAAAGGATAAGACCCGCAAACAGCGAAGTCGGAAGGCTGATGGGAAGCAATGAAAAGATCAAGAAACTGACGGGCTGGAGCCCCGGTTATACGATAGAATCCGGCTTGAGAGAAACAGTCCAGTGGTTCAGAAAGGAAGAAAATCTCAGGTGGTATAAACCTGAAATATACAATGTATAAGAAAATCCATCTGGATGCCCCCAATATCGGGGAACTCGAAAAACTATATCTCAACAGAGCGATAGACAGCGGATATGTATCATCTGCCGGCCCGTGGGTTTCGGGACTGGAAGAGAAATGCGCCGCTTATCTGCATACCGCCAAGGCTGTAGCCACCAACTCCGGTACATCAGCCCTGCATATAGCCCTGCACGAGCTTGGAATCGGAAAAGGTGACGAGGTTATCGTCCCTGCACTGACCTTTATAGCTACTGTAAACCCGGTTGTATATGCAGGGGCCACCCCTGTGTTTGCAGACGTGGATATCCGGACATGGAATATGGACCCCCGTGCAGTTGAGGATGCGGTGACGGATAAAACGAGGGCGGTCATACCTGTTCACCTTTACGGTAATCCCTGCGACATGGATGAAATCAACCGCATTGCAAGAAAATACGGCCTCCATGTCATTGAGGATGCAGCGGAAAGTCTGGGTGCCAGGTACAGAGGTGTCTTCACCGGCACACTGGGCGACCTCGGATGCTTCAGCCTTAACGGCAACAAGACGATAACCGCAGGCGGCGGCGGCATTGTGACGGGGAATGATGTACAGCGCCTGAACCATATTAAGTTTCTCATTAACCAGGCAAGAGGCGAGCAGGGGTATCACACGGAGATTGGATTTAATTACAGGATGACAAACCTGCAGGCTGCCGTCGGCCTCGCACAGTTTGAGAGGCTGGAAGAGTTTCTTGCTAAAAAGAGGGCCTTCAATAAGGCATACAGAGATGCCCTCGGGCATATAAACGGCATCCGTTTCCAGGAAGAATACAAAGGGGCGGAGAGTTCATACTGGTTTACATGCATAATTGTCGAAGATGCATCAGTCAGAAGAGAGTTGCAGGAAGGGCTCAAAGACAGGGGTATCCCGACGAGAAGGCTATTTCCCCCGGTCAGTGAACTCCCTCCTTACAGGGGCTGCAGGTTTATAGATCGCGGCAATTCACGTTACATATATGAAAGAGGGATATGCCTTCCATGTTCGACTCTCAACAACCCGGAGGATATCGAATATGTCTGCCGGGCCTTAAGTGAGTTTTATTATGAAGGCAGTTTCGTTTATGCACCGGTAAAGTAAGCGGAGCGCGGGAAGTCCAAGGTTTTTTTATTATGGAGGCAAGGAAAAAAATCATTCTTCTGGGCGGCGGCGGACATGCAAGGGTCCTGTCGGAACTGATACGTATGAGCGGAGAATATGAAATCGCGGGAATACTGGACCCGCAGCTTGAATCAGGCTCACATGTCTCGGGGATTCCCGTCCTGGGTGATGATGAACTGCTGCCGGCTCTGGCTGCAGGGGGGATAAATAATGCATGTATTGCTGTCGGAAGCATCAGGGACAATGGTAAAAGGAAATACCTGTATGATCTGGTTAAAGACCTCGAATTTCATGTGCCCAGCCTGATTCATCCGAGGGCGCTTGTATCAGAGGCGGGCACACATATTTCCGAGGGCGTGCAGATAATGGCAGGCGCAATTATACAGGCAGGAAGCACGATCGGTGAAAACACCATTATAAATACAGGCGCAATAATCGAGCATGACTGCACAATAGGCGGAAATGTCCATATATGTCCCGGGGCGGTGGTAATCGGAGGCAGTGTCATCGGTGAGAATTCCTTTATCGGCGCCTCTGCAACCGTTATACAGGGAGTGACTGTCGGGAGGAACACGGTTGTAGGCGCAGGCACCGTGGTCCTGAGGGATGTGGCGGACGGAACGCTGCTGAGGGGAACGGTGGCAGGATGAAGACCTTCATCATTGCTGAAGCGGGTGTAAACCACAATGGCGACATGGAAACCGCCATGAGGCTGGTTGACGCAGCAGCGGATTCAGGCGCGGATGCTGTAAAGTTCCAGACGTTTAAAGCCGAAAACCTCGCAAGCATTCATGCGCCGAAGGCCGCATATCAAACCGGCACAACCGCGGGGGATGAACGACAGTACGAAATGCTTAAAAAACTGGAGCTGGATGCCTGTACCTTCAGAGAACTGACCGCTTACAGCAGGAAAAGGGGAATCGTATTCCTGTCCGCCCCGTTTGATCTTGACAGCATTGATTTCCTGAATGAACTGGGGCTTGAAATATTCAAGATTCCATCCGGTGAAATCACCAACCTGCCGTACCTGAAAAAGGTGGGAAGTTCAGGGAAGAAGATAATCATGTCAACAGGCATGGCGGACCTCGGTGAGATAGAAGACGCCCTCGATGTCCTTACAGATGCAGGGACTCCAAGGAATGATATTACGGTTTTACACTGCAATACAGAGTACCCGACACCCTTTGAAGACGTGAACCTTTCAGCCATGCTGTCCATCAGGGAAGCATTCAAGGTCAGGGTGGGTTACTCGGACCATACCACGGGCATAGAGGTCCCTGTTGCAGCGGTTGCGCTTGGGGCATGCGTCATAGAGAAACATTTCACCCTCGATAAGAACATGCCCGGGCCCGACCACAGCGCATCCCTGGAGCCGCATGAGCTTAAGGCCATGGTCAGGGCTGTAAGAAATATTGAAAAGGCCCTTGGTGACGGCATTAAAAAGCCCACACCTTCTGAAGGGAAAAACAAGGCCGCGGCCCGCAAGAGCATAGTTGCACTGAAAGATATAAGGAAGGGAGAGGTTTTCTCAGAAGGCATTATAACCGCCAAGAGGCCGGGCACGGGAATCAGTCCCATGGAGTGGGAGAGGGTGATCGGCAGGAGGGCTGCAAAGGATTTCAGGGCGGATGCCCTGATCGAAATTTAATCGGCAGGTGAATAGAAGTGACGGAAGCTTTTAAAAATCCGATAGCACCGAAGCAGCACCACAATTACGTTGCATTCTTCCTCACCCTCTCATGCAATCTGAGCTGCCCGTACTGCATTAACCTGCACAACGGAGGATCGAGATATAAAAGGGCGGGCCGAAGGCATATGGACGTTGATGAGTGGATAAAGGCGGCGAACCGCCTGGTTCTGAGGGATGACCTGCCCCTTTCCCTGCAGGGTGGCGAGGCAACCCTTTACAAGGGGTTTTACCGGTTTGTTAATGAAGTAAGGGAAGACATAAAGATGGATCTACTGACGAACATGATGTTTGATGCGGATGAGTTTATAAAAAAGG
>JAADFS010000137.1 GCA_013152795.1 Deferribacteres bacterium | reverse complement strand
CGTTGATTGTAAGGCTGATGCTTCTTTTCCTGTAACCGTCAGGATGCCCCGCATCCGTTACCCCCGCCAGATCATCTCCACGAATCCAGTTAATGATGTTCCTGGTCTCCTGATAGCGGTCGTTATCCGCAGCTCTGAGATAGGGCTGCAGGGCTGTAGTGTTTGCAATATAAAAATTTCCCAGGTCCTTCGATACGGACAGGCCTGTTGTAAAATCGTATCCGCTCAACGTGGTATATATCTTTCTCCTGTCCGGCGTGTTATTCCACAGCCAGCGGCCGCCGTCCCAGATAGGCCTGATGCTCTCAAGACCTCCTGCCGCAGGCTCTGGAGGACAGGAGTATGTTTCACCATTGTCAGTTGTGTTGCACTTGTAAACCTCTATTCCATTGGTGGTGGAATACTCTATCTTGATGACAGGGTCGTCTTCATCAAGTTTTCCACGGGTCCCTGCGTCATCCCTTAAGTTCCCATACTTATCGACAAAAATGGCGTAGATATGGCCGAGCCATTTCCTGATCTCGTGGCCTTCAAATTTCTGAGGGTAGAAATATGCCTGGTAAACCGCTCCCTCACCGTTTGCCGTATTTACTGTCAGGCTTGCGGAAGTGCCGGAGGCTGCACGTTTAAACGCAATGTAGACGGCGTTTGCAAGCGCGGCCTCGAGCTGGTAGCCGTCATTGGCCTCGTAGAATGTGTCATCAAATTTATCACCGTCAGAGTTATACTCGGCCTTCTCATCCGGTATGAAATTTTTTGTATCGGATGATTCTATGAACCCACCGTTCCTGGCTGCGCCGCCGCCGCCGGAAATACCCCAACCCTTGGACCAGTTCAGAAGCCTTTCACCATCAGGCGTGCCGCCGCCGAACTTTGCATAGATAAAGAAATGCGTAAGATACTGCGGGTAATCCCCCTTTTTGTCGCCATCATAGTCAGGGCCGTTGGAGAGATCTGCCCTGAGATCTCTGTAATCTTTGCGCCCGATATCAACGTGGCTCCACAGCGCGACGTCGTCCACATAGTGGGAGCCCTTAAGGTCGTCCTGGTCCCAGAAATAGTTAAGAAGAGAGCCGTTCTCCAGCGTGGATGTGTCATCCGCCCACCATGGCACAGGACTGCGGCTCCCGTCGGAATAAGTTGTCTCAAAATCCACTACTTTTGACAGGGGGAGATCCTGATCCTGTGTGGGTTCGCCGTCCGTGATCGTAATAACAAAGCTCGAGGCGCACGGAAGCCGGCGTGGAGGATCAATCCCAGGATTGTCGGCATAGTTGTACGGATCAAACTTGAACTTGTCGTTAGTTGTCTTATCGCTTGCAGGGTAGGAGCCGTAAATGTATTCCGGAATCTTGGCGCTATCTCCATCATAATACCGCGGCCCGTAGTCGGGATCAACACCTGTATGTTGCTGGAAATAGCCTGTCGCCGTCCAGATGGACTCGGCAATAGGTGTTGCCGGCGTGTTCGGAATAGTGCTCGCAATCCATTTCAGGATGGCATCCTTTCTTTTGACAGGCTGATCACTCCAGTAGACTTTCACATTACCGTCATAATATCCCACCGGAACAACCACCGAGCCGCCCTTTACATTCGGGATATCCATCATGCTGCCACCATTGTTATTGTTGCTGTTGTCGTTGTTACTGTTGTTGCTATTATTACTGTTATTACTATTGTTATCGTTGTTGCTGTTGTTGCTGCTGTTGCCGTTGTTGCCCATCGGCTTGCCGGTTTCTATCCTCTCACACGGCATATCCTCCATGCGGGGGACAGTACCGTCGTCGATCAGCTCGAGACCCCATCTCACCTTGTCCCCGACCCTCTGAAACACCCCCTCAGGTGTTTCATTGTTTCCCCGATGCACGATGACATTGCGATGGTTAGCGCAAGAGACGCTATACGTGGTGGCATCCATACAAAAGGCGGATACAGGGGGCCTGGGCCGAACCATTCTCTTGTTCCCACGTTCATCTGTTTCCGGCTTTCCATCCCAGTCATTATTAAATGTAAATATGACAGGATTACTGCTGCCGGCATAGGACGTAAATCTTCTTGCATAAGCCAGCGACACCTGTTTCTGGTAACCTTCGTATTTATTATGCGCGGTCTGTCCGAGGAGGTCATTGGGATGGTTTCCGGCATCACTGCCTGACCAGCGCTTTGTCTTTCCTCCGATAAGGGCCCTTTTTATCACATCCACCCTCCTCATTGTGAGCCAGTTCAGGAAGTTGCCGCTCCATCGACCCCAGCCCCTCTTCGATATGAAGAATTCACCGTTCCTGTAGTTATACCACCTGTCAGGGTCGAAATATCCATAGTATTTCTTGTTGGGTTTGAACCCTTCACTTACAGGAGGTTCAAGGTCTCCCCCCTTGCTGCCGGTAGTCTTGGATACGGTCAGTGCATTGTAATTGAAATCATACGCAAAATAATTCTGGGATGCGGAATTGTCCAGGTTGAGAAGGATGTTGGGTTTTACCGCTGTGCCCCCGATGGGTGGGAATGCCGTATAGTCCGCCATGCTCGGAGTGCTGCCGCTGCCTGAAAGTGCGTCGCTGTTGACCGTGAGGATGAGGGCCGTGATAATAATCACTGCGGAAAGGAAACTTACAAAAACTTTCCGTCTCTTTTTATGGTTATGTCCGTTTAATGCCCGCATTGCTGCTCCCCCCTTCTTGCCCGCCGCTGCAGATATCAGGCGGCAGACGTGATGCTGAAAAGTTTATTTTAATTCAACTCCTGCAAAAGGCATGCATCTGTCCTCCCTGCCGGCAAGTCCACATGGCTTAAATTCAGACTCGCGGCCGGACACCGTTTAACAGCTTGCAGCAGCACCAGACGGGACAACCCGGTGCCGTATCTCTTCGTTCTAAATGGGTCGCACTTTCCCGCTCAAAAAGGATTCTTTGCTCAGACTTCTATATGATAACATATATTATCAAATAACGTTGGGATATTTTTAAAATCCAGACATGCTTTCAAGTTCCATCTCTTTATAGTTTAAGCATTTTTAAGGTATAGTATTAAGCGTGAAATTTGAAGAGTTGCAACTGCCCGAAAAAATTATCGAAGGAATCAGGGCGGCAGGGTTCTCCGAATGCACCCCTGTGCAAGCCCTGACGCTGCCTGATGCGCTGCGCGGCAAGGACATCGCCGCCCAGGCACAGACGGGCACGGGCAAGACCGCAGCCTTCCTGATCGCTGTATTTTCGCGCATGCTGGCGGTGCGTCCCCCGGCTCCCGGGCCGTCACCACGCGCACTCATAATCGCTCCCACCAGGGAACTTGTGGTGCAGATACATGCAGAGGCAGAGCTCCTCGGAGGGCCGGCGGGCTTCAGGATAGTCCCCGTGTTCGGGGGTGTGGATTATCTAAAGCAGCGCGGGGAGATCGGCAAAAAGGTCGATATGCTCATAGGCACGCCGGGCCGGCTTATAGATTATCTCAAGCAAAGGGTCTACAGCCTGAGGAAGACCCAATTTCTCGTGATTGACGAGGCGGACCGCCTGTTCGACATGGGTTTCATCAGTGACCTCAGGTTTCTGCTCAGAAGAATGTCCCCGTATAACAAGCGCCAGTCCATGCTGTTTTCCGCCACCCTCTCCAACCGGGTGCTTGAACTCTGCTATGAATACATGAATATGCCGGAACAGTTTACGGTAACGCCAGAAAAGATCACGGTGGAAGAGGTGGAGCAGGAAATTTATCACGTCGGCAAATCCGAGAAAGCAGGTCTTCTCCTCGGAATACTGAGGCGTGAACCGGAGGGCCGCTATCTGATCTTCTGCAATACCAGGGCCGCGGTCGAACGGCTGGTGGCGTTACTGAACGCCAATGATATCGCAACCGCCGCTATTACCGGTGACATTCCTCAGAGAAAGAGGATGAAGGTGCTTTCGCGGTTCAGGGAGGGTTCACTGCCGATCCTTGTGGCGACGGACGTGGCCAGCAGGGGACTGCATATCGAGGGCGTTACACACGTGATCAACTATGACCTCCCCCAGGACCCTGAGGACTATGTGCACCGGATCGGCAGGACAGCGAGGGCAGGCGCCAGCGGCAGGGCGATAAACCTTGCGTGCGAGGAATATGTCCATTCACTTGCTGATATAGAGGAATATATCAGGCAGAAGATTCCGGTCATCCCGGTAACCGCGGAAATGATTATCACCGGATACCGGAAGAGGCCCCGGCGCACGCGTAAGAGGAGCGCCGGCCGGAAGAGTTTCGTGAAGGGGCAAAAAAGATACAGCAGGAGAAAAACGCCGGCGGGTAGATGACATTCATCACCTCCCCGAATGTTTTCCGGCAGCCTCCATTGCCCCGTTTATGCAACATTAAGGTTGGGCTGCGGATTCCAGAATATTGCTGTAGAACTTCCCGACATACTCCTTCACCATTCTGCGCGCACTGAACCGCGGTGCAGTGCTTATCATCGCCTCTTTCATGACCCTGACCCATCCGTGGGGAATGCCGTCGTCATCCACGGCGTAATACAGGGGAACCACCTCTTTTTCGATAATATCATAAATAGCCTCTGAATCCCTGCGGTCACTGTCCTTTCCGCCGTCCCCGCCGAACGCCCATCCGTTTTTGCCGTTGAAGCCCTCTATCCACCAGCCGTCGAGTATGCTGAGATTCGGGACCCCGTTGAGCGAGGCCTTCATACCGCTTGTCCCGCACGCCTCAAGCGGGGGCAGGGGATTGTTGAGCCACACGTCGACGCCGTGCACAAGGTACTGTGCCAACTGTTCGTCGTAATCCTCCACAAAGGCTATATGCCCGCCGAATGAAGCATCCTTTGCCGCAATAAAGACCTGCTGCAAGAGGTGCTTGCCGGCCTCGTCCTCGGGATGGGCCTTGCCTGCAAAGATGATCTGCACGGGCCTCCAGGGGTCGTTCAGAAGTTTCTTGAGGCGGTCGATATTGCGCAGGATCAGCGAGGCCCTCTTGTAGGTGGCGAACCGGCGGGCAAAACCGATTGTCAGGGCATTGGGGTCAAGCAACA
>JAADFS010000136.1 GCA_013152795.1 Deferribacteres bacterium | reverse complement strand
AAGGTGAGAACAGCGATATCGTGAGCTGGAAGGGGCCGAAATGAAAATGAAATGAAACACTACCGGCTCACCGGGAGCATTCCTGGTTCCCCCGCGGACGGTTTTACCCTCCTGGAGGTCATTATCGTCCTTATTATCATAGGGATTGCATCGGGCCTTGTCGGCATCCTTATCAGCAGGGACAGGGGAAGCACGGAGCTGAGGACATTCACAAAGGATATATCGGCGGTTCTGAGATATGCGAGGAGTCAGGCGGTTTCCGAGAAAAAGACGTACTGCTTTGTCATTGACAGGGAAGACGACGGCTATATGTACAGGCTTTATGCTGCCAGCGGCACAGGTGAAGAGACGAGGCCTCTCTTAAGCAAACCTGTTCCGGAAGAGCTGGAGGTGGTAATGGACGGCAATGATGCCGCTACCCTGTCGGTGGAGTTTTTCCCGCTCGGCAATTCATCGGGCGGTGCCATTGAAATAAGGAACCGCAAGGGAGCGGGATTTCTTATTCTGGTAAACCGTATAACCGGAAAACTGAAGATAAAGAAACCGGAATGAAATACGCATATTCCGGGACACGCAAAGGACAATGAAAGCGCCGTGTGGAAAACCGCAGATGCAGGCCCGGGAGGCCGGCTTCACCCTTATCGAGGTGATTGTCGCAATGGCCATCCTGAGCATAACCTTTGTCCTGATCATGCAGCTCTTCTCCAGCGGCCTCAGGGCGAGCAGGACGTCGTGTGATTTCACGAGGGCGGTTGTCCATGCAAAGGACAAGATGGAGGAATTATCCGGGGAACCGGTTCAGGAGAGCGGCGAATTTGAGGACGGTTTTAAGTGGGAGACAGAGGTGCAGGCTTATAAGGAACTTGAGGAAGCGGGCCTTAATTTATTGGAAATAAAGGTAAAAGTATCATGGGCTGATGCTCTCAACAAGGAGAGGTCGGTTGAACTGACAAGTTTAAAACTGGTTGAAAATGAGAAATAGGAAGGGTTTCACACTCCTTGAGCTCATAATATCGATAACTATTCTGAGCATGGTTATCCTCTTAATCAGCAGCGGTTACCGCCTTGCCCTGGATTCATGGGAAAAGGGCGAGAACGAGACCGCGGCGACCCAGAGACTGCGCATTCTGTCTTCACTGCTGTCCCAGCAGCTTAAATCCGCCTATCCGTACAGAGCGAAGATAGAGGGTAAAAGAGTCGTGTTGTTCAGGGGGGATGCCGCTTCCGTCATGTTTGCCACTGCATTGACTGATTCTTCCTACGGGGGATTCAAATGGGTGAAATACTCCTATGACAACGGCACACTCCTGTATAAGGAGGGACTGCTGCCTGACAAGAAACTGACTGAGAAACTCTCCGGTGACGAAGAGATAATAGATACGGATCTCGGAGGGGTGGAATTTTCGTACTTTTCGGCAGATGAAGGCGAATGGAAGGAATCATGGGATTTCGGGACCGACCTTCCCGGCGCCGTAAGGGTCAGAATTTCCTATTTTCAGCCGTTTACCATTAATATACCCATGGGGTATAAAGAGGACGGAGAAAACAGTTGATGTGTGCATTCCAGAGGTTGGTCTGTTAACCTTATGTTGCACCTTAATGTTGCATAAACAAACAGGCAGGAGAGCCTGCCGGAAAACCTTTATAAAGCGATGGGATATTGAAAAATAACTTTTTGTTGCAGGAAGTAACGGAGAGTGAAGTTCAAAAGGACGTCAATATGCTTTGCAAAGTATTTCCTGAAGGTATCGCAGATAAAGCTTTTCCGGCAGGCTCTCCTGCCCGCAGCCGGTATTTTTTTACAGACAACAGGGGCGGGGTGGCGCTCATCCTTGTTATCTGGGTGATGGTTATCCTTGTAGCCATTGTAGGGGAGTTTTCATACTCGATGAGGACGGCATTGTCAAAAACTTCAAGGAGGAGGAAGAGGCATATCAACTGGCGCTGTCGGGTATAGAGGCTGCAAAGGCCGAGATACTGTCATCATCCGCTGAACCGGGCGGCATGTATGTCAATGAAGACGGCATCCTCATGCTCAATGCAGAGGAGGGGGAGGAGCCTGAGAGAAAAGGCACCCTCGGAAAAGGAAGCTTTGAATATACTATTATTGATGAAGAGGGTAAGCTTAATATAAACACCGCTTCAAAGAAACAGTTGAGGCATGTATTCAGGTATACAGGGGTTGAGGGCACGGAGCTGGACACAATAGTGGATTCAATTATCGACTGGAGGGACACAAACAACCTGCATATGTTAAACGGGGCTGAAGAGGATTATTATCAATCCCTCGAAAGGCCCTACAGTTGCAAGGACGGCCCTTTTGATTCCATAGAGGAGCTTTTGCTCGTCAAGGGCATGACCCCGGAGATATTCCATGGTTCGGCCCGGGCCGGAGACAGCGGAACAGGTGAAGAAAAAAAGAATTACAGCGGGGTTGCAAGGTATCTGACGGTCAACGGCTCAGGCAGGATCAATATCAATACCGCGCCCGCGGTTGTGCTTGAAGCAGTGTTAGGACCTGAAAAGGCGGATAATATACTCGTGCAGAGAGAAGCCGGGCCTGTGTCCCGGCCTCAGACGGGAGGCAGGATTTCATCGGACTTTTTCACGGTTATCTCTACGGGCAGCAATGCAGACGGCACGATCAGGAGGACCGTCAAGGCGATCCTGCATAGAAAACAGAACGACATGGAGATTGTTTACTGGAATGACAACATTACCGGATAGACTGTTCGGCGCGTATCTGGGCATGGAGTTCAGGGAGGACTCCGTTACCGTTACATATCTCAGGAATACCTTTTCCGGCCTGACCCTCCTGTCATCCTCCGTATTCGCACTGCGGGATGATGACGGCACCGTCAATGAGATCAGGGAATATATGGGCGGACAGGGTGTGAATGTCAGGCGGGTCTTTGTCAGCATTCCTGATAAGTGGGCGATTACCAGGTTTATTCAGGTACCGCCGGTTAAAGGCAAGGGCAGGGCCGCGCTTGCGGACCTCATGAAGTTTGAGATAGAGCGCCATATACCCTTCCGCATAGAGGATGTAACATATGATTTCCAGTTCATGGATGAGGTGGGCGGGACAGGCTCAGCAGTATTCGTCGCCCTTCATAAAAATAGACAGGACTTTGTAAGGGAGTTTCTCGAAAAACTCTCCCTGCAGCCTTATTCCATAACCATCTCCTCTTTTGCCGTCCTGAACACGATTGAATTAAGCGGCGTGCCTGTCGGCGGCTGGCAGGAGGTCACGGGTATTGTCAGGAAGTCGGATATTCTCGGCAAAAAGGGTGAAACGGATATTTGCCTGTACATGGACAGGGCCGGGGCGGGCCTTGCGATACTGGGCAACGGCCTTTGCATGCACCTGAGGCATTTTGATATTGATACACGGCAGCCTTCAGATGATCTCCCGGATGATATTTGCGGCTATATTGCCAGAGTGCGGTCGGACTTCCGGATTGAGTCATTTAATAAATTAATCCTCGCTGGTGAAGCATCTTCAGGGTATGCTGAAAAAATCACGGAAAAACTCAGGGAAAACAATGTGCCCGTTGAGAGCATCACTGATTTCAGGGGGAGACTCAGGGATACTGATATTACCGGCCTCGAGTCATCCGTGGGCGCATGCCTTGCGGGGCTCGGGGCGGGAACCTACAGAATCAACCTGCTTCCACACAAGAGAGGATATGCAATCACCAGGATCGCCCCCCTTACGACAAAGATGTTTCTGGTCCTGATATTAATCATGGCCGCGGGAATATTCACCACCGAGGCGCTTAAGCAGAAGAAATATCTGGCAGAGATGGGGGAGATACTGAAAAAGAACGAACCTGCGGTCAGTGCCCTTGAGCGTATCTCTTCTGACACCGCCCTGCTTAAGAAAAGAAGCGCCTTTTTGAAGAATATAAAAGAAAACGAGATCGCCCTTGAGATTCTGGCTGAGCTTACGGCCGTATTGCCGAAAGAGGCATGGATCACGACACTGAATTATAAGGGATTCGATATAAGAGACCCTGAAAAGGGGGGGAGGGAGTTGATAATAAGCGGATTTGCGGATTCGTCCTCCTCCCTGATACCGATCCTGGAGGATTCGCCCTTTTTTGAAAAGGTCGAGTTTGTGGGAACCATCAAGAAAACAAGAGGCAAAGAACAGTTCAAACTCAAGGCAAGGATTGTAAGGCCTGATACGGAGAGTAAATCATGACCCTGCCCGAGGTGAGTGAAAGAGAAAAAAAATTTCTTGCAGTCGGCGGGATCATTGTATTTCTGATAATAATATTTCAGGTGTTCTCATGGTATGACGATTTCAGGAGAGAGGTCAGGGAATTATCCGATGCGAGGCGTTTCAAGCTTGAAAGGCAGTTAATCCGGCTGTCGCAGAAGGAAAGGATAGAGAAGCGTTTTGAAGAGGTCAAACAGATGCTCGCAAGACAGGAAAGGGCCTTGCTGCGGGGAAACAAGCCGCCGGTTGCAGCCGCGGAATTGCAGAAGTTTCTCAAGGAGACCGCGTCTTCACTGGATATAGAGGTGAAACTGGAGCGCACCTTAAGCCCTGTCGAGACCGAGTTTTATCTCGGCATCCCTGTGGAGATAGGGTTTACTGCATCCACCGGAAAGCTTGAAGGCCTCCTGTTCAGGCTGAGAAAGTCGCCTTTCCTGCTCATGGTATCTGAGATGAAGGTTAGGGTTACAAATATCCGTAATCCTGTGGATATATACACAACGCTGATTGTAACGGGTTTCATAAAGAAACCCGAAATAAAAAATAAAAAGGGCACAGAGACTTAAAGGGCACATCGATGCTGCGTAATTATTTCCTGATAAATCTTGTTCTTGTAATAATCATCCTCTTTCTGGGCTACAGTCTTTATTCCGCCGTCACGCGTCCTCTTGAGATGCCTTCGGCTCCTGCTGCAGAGGGGGAGGCCGGAAAAGAGGCCGGGACCGGCAGGCCCGTGGAAAAGCCACTGAATGAAAATTCCTTCCGTATAATATCCCGAATGGATATCTTCAGGCCGTCCAGGTCAGCCCCGGCACTGGAACTGAAGAAAACACCCGAGGTATTCGTTTCCAAGGGTACGCCCAGGCTTTTCGGGACTGTAATCCTGGATAATGACAAAACCGCCATACTTGAAGACCCGGATACTAAGAAGACCAAGGCGTACAGGATAAATGAATCCGTTGCAGGCTTTGTGATAGCGGATATTATGAAAAACAGGGTCGTGCTCTTGAGAAACGGCGAAAAGGTGGAGGTGAAATTGCGTGAAGACAAGGGCATAAGGCCCCCCCGGCGGCCGGCATATAACCGCCCGCCCCGCCGGCAGCAGCGCCGCATGCAAAAGCGGAATCCCCCTCCACCACAACCCCCGCTTCCCCCAGGTGAGTTGCCTCGTAAAAGGGGCATGGTGGAAGGTGTAGATGAGGGGAAATATGCCGCCAACTGAATACAGCTACATCAATTCCTCGATCTTCTCCCAGTCTACATTATTGTTGATGCAGTCATATACATCAAGGCGGATGCCCTGTGTTTTTATTCTCTTTCCGTTTAATTTCACGCCGTTGTTCGTGATATTTTCAGAAGCTATGCCCTTTTCGATCTCATAATCACAGGCCACCCCGATAATGCCTTTGAGTTTTTTCCTCTCAACCAGTCTCTTGGTGAAGCCCACGCTCGGGGTAATGTAGAACTGGTAACCCAGCCGTTCCGCCGACTCACAGATTTTGCCGCATCCGCACTGGTAGCATTTATTACACAGCACGCCGTTTGACTTTGAGAATCTTGCAGGGCATTTATCGCTTATAAGACAGTGCGGGAGAATAACGGCGACATCTTTTTTATCGAGCTTACGGAAGTCCTCCATATAGTACTCGTTGATGGTCGCCATGATGTCCGATCTTTTAAGCCCCAGAACCCCCTGGAGTTTGTAAATATAAAGGCTCAGAAGAAATTTTAATTTTTTGAGCATTTTCCCCGGTCTCACTGCACCCTAATTATACCTAATTCAAATTCTAACCATTAAGATTTAAGATTATTATTATCAATATACAAATTGCAATACACAAACTTAACCCCTCAGCTTCTCCCAGGCCCTCCTGCCCGCAGGCGATATTTTTATGCCACTGCAGGGTAACGCTAAAGAGCGGATATGTTTGTGCCGATTAATAACGTGGTCATATGATAGCTATCTACTAAAACACGAGGAGGGCCATAAAGATGGGAGAAAAAAAATGTGCGAAAAAGCCTGGTGCCGGCCGGGGCAACGGTAAGAAGAGCACGAAAAGCAATGGAAACTACGGCATTAAAAAACAGTACCTGAATGCCGGTACCAAATGCAGGGTCACTTTCAGACTGCCCAAACAGGCTGCGCCTGATGCCAAGGTCGTCACCGTCGTCGGCGATTTCAATAACTGGAACGTGACCGAGGCACAGATGGAGAGACTCAAAAGCGGCGATTTCAAATTGACCCTCGAGTTGCCGAGCAACAAAGAGTACAGGTTCAGGTACCTTATTGATTTCAATCGGTGGGAGAATGACTGGTGTGCTGACCAGTATGTCCCGAATCCCTTTGGATGCGATGATTCATTAGTGATTGTTTAGCCGGTACAAACACATGCGGCAGGAGAGTTCCGGGTTGCGGGTTCAACGACCATAAGGCGATGGGATTTTGGAATTTCAACAGAGGGTGCGGGGTGCAGTTGTCAGGGTGCAGGATGAAACAAATCCCCCTCCCCTGGGGGGAGGGGGCTGAGGTCTTACCCCTGAAGGTATCGCAGATAAGGCTTTCCCGTCAGACTCCTCTGCCCCGCCGGCAGTGTTTTATGCCACTGTAAGGATAATATTAGGGGGCGGGAAATTACCAGGGCTGAAGAGTTAATATATCAGTCATGAAACTGCCCGAACTTCTCGCCCCTGCAGGCAACTTTGAAAAAATGAAGGCGGCCCTCCACTACGGCGCCGATGCCGTGTATATGGGCCTGTCCGGATTCAGCCTGAGGGCAAGGGCTGATAATTTTACTGAAGAGGAGCTTGAAAAAGCGGCTGCCTTTGTTCACGGAAAAGGCAGAAAGCTCTACGTTACCCTGAATATTTTCCCCGGCAACAGGGATATCCCCCTTATAAAAGAACATCTTACGTTACTTGAAAGGATAAAGCCGGACGCCCTGATCGTTTCAGACCCCGGCGTGTTTGAAATAGCATCCGAAACCGCCCCCGGCATCCCCCTGCATATAAGTACCCAGGCCAATATCACCAACTACAGGGCCGCAGAATTCTGGCAGAGGCTGGGTGCAGAACGGCTCGTCCTGTCAAGGGAACTGTCTATTGAAGAGATTAAGGAGATCAGGCGGCATGTGGATATCGAGCTGGAGTGTTTTGTTCATGGAGCAATATGCATTTCTTACTCGGGCAGGTGCTATATCAGCAGCTTTCTCGCCAACAGGGCGGCAAACCGGGGTGAATGTACCAATTCATGCAGGTGGAACTATACGTTAATGGAAGAAAAGCGCCCCGGAGAGTACTTGCCTGTATATGAGAACGACAGGGGAACATATGTGATGAGCTCGAGGGATTTGTGCATGATTGAATATCTTGACAAACTTGCCGACGCCGGAGTCGACAGCTTTAAAATAGAGGGCAGGATGAAGGGTATCAATTATGTGGCCGGTGTGGTCAAAACGTACAGGGAGGCCGTTGACAGCCTTGCGTCCAGACCGTACATGGTAAAGGAACGCTGGATAAAAGAGCTTGCCATGTTTTCAAGCAGGGGGTTTACCACAGGCATGTTTTTAGGCGCACAGCCGGACGGCGAGTACAATCATGACGACAGTGAAGTCTACAGGATGAGTCATGAACTCGTGGGCATTGTCGAGTCGGTAAACAACGGCAAGGCTGTTGTGGCCCTGAGAAATAACCTCAGAACCGGCGATAAGATCAATTTCCTCTCGACAGGCCTGGAGGACAGGGTCTTCGAGGTTAAAGAGATGTATGACACATACGGAATCCGGGTCGAATGCGGCAGGAATGAAGAAACCGTATTGATTCCCGTACATGATAAAGTCAAAGAAAATGACCTGATACGCCGCCCGCTGCAACACGCGCCTGCCTGAGCACATCTTTCTCAAGGATTGAGGGCTGCGAATATAGAGGGCCATTTGTTCACCAACATCCTCCGATTATCTTCCCGTACTTGAGGCATAACTCCTTGATTTTAAAGAATAATTTAAAACCTGTTAAAAATGACAGGTGACTAAGCCAGCCGGAATTTGTTATCAATAGATATGTCCCGCAAAAAAAGGACTTTATAGGGAAATTTCTTTAATTTACAAGTGGTTTGCTGATTGTATGAGAAAATCCGCCGTTTTTTACCCGCCGTTTTTTACGTGGAAGTATAAAAATGGCAGGGGAGGGGGAGCATGTGAACTGTCCCAATTTGCTGGAATGGACACTGTGGAGAGCTTCTTTCTGCAGGCTGAGGTATGAGAAACCGCATATTCTGAACGCAGTGGAAATAATGAACTATTGTAAAAACGCAAACTATATCAACTGCAATTTTTATCTGGAACAGGGGTGTGAAGATCAGAAGGAATTCTGATATCCACCGGTAAATAATCATTTCGTGCAAGGAGTAATCAGAGTGGAATATAAGATAGATACAGAGGTCTTACATGAGACTGTTAAATGCAGAGAAAATTTCTCCTGTTTATCCGGCGTGAAAGATTGTCTTTGCGAAGTGGAAGACAATATTTACAACAAAATTCTTTTCATTAAACCCCGGAGCAATAAGTTGTGTGATTACAAGAATGCTTTTGGATATTCCTATGTCTGTAACTGTCCGACAAGAAAGGAAATTTTCAGGCTCTACAGCGTATAGTCCGCCTGCCCGCAAGCGATATTTTTTATGCCACTGCAAGGTTAAGAGAGGTGTATTTCGATTTCGTCAGGGGACATTTTCTTTTTGATATAGCGTCTTGCGATTTTTTTGATATAGTCCCTTGAAACAGGAAAGACCATTAAAAAGCCTGCGGAATCAGTCAGAAATCCGGGTGTCAGGAGCAGCGCCCCTGCAATGAGGATCATCATGCCGTCGATCAGCTCCTCGGCGGGAAATATTCCTTCATCCATATTTTTCCGGATACGGTACATGACCCCGATCCCCTCGGATTTGACCATGTGCGCGCCGATGATGGCTGTAAGTATTACTATAAGTATTGTATTGAAAGTGCCTATAAATGTGCCGATTTTTATTAAAAGCGCCAATTCAGCAACAGGCACTATAATAAACAGCAAGAATAATTTGAACAGCATTCTTAACCTATACCTTAATTATAACAACACAAAACGTCTTTTTTACCCGCAATGGCTGTAAAAGGCAGCAGACGAGCTGGTAATACCTTTGGCAGACATCAGAGATAGTTATAAACTATCATCCCGGACATGAAAGTGTCAATCATAAATGTTGCATAAACGGGCAGAAGAGTCTGCCCCGCCGACGGTATCTTATGCCACTGTAGGGTTGGGGTGGATTATATGACAGCCCTGTTATATAATCTTGCGAGAGGAATGATTTACAACGATATTTTGATGCCACTTTTATGATGAAAAACCGGCGCAACTACTACCGTATTCTTCAGGTTCAACCCGATGCCCCCTTTGAGGTCATCAGGGCGAGTTACCGCGCTCTTATGCGGGAGTTGAAACAGCATCCTGATCTTGGCGGTGATCAGTGGAATGCCGGTATCCTGAATGAAGCATATGAGACCCTCCGGGATGCCGATAAACGTGCGGAATACGATAAAAGGCTTTTTGAGACATATATTAAAAAACCATTTCCAGATAAAGATTTTAAAAGGAAATCCGTCACCAGCATTTCCTGTCCTTTCTGCAAAAGGCCCCTGGCACGACACACGGAATCCGGCGAAGGCTGCCCTGTATGCAGAAGCCCTCTGGAGCCGGACGGTGACCATGAGGCATTCAACCGGCTGCAACGGCGCTCATTATGGCGGATCAGAAGGCCGGGAAAGCTCCGGTACTATTATTCACGGCCTGAGAAAGCGCAAACCGCGGAAATGATAGATATCTCCACCGGCGGAGTCAGGTTTGTGTGCAATGAGATGCTGAGAGAGGAATCGACCATCCGGCTGAGCAGTCCCTTATTGAAAGCTACCGCCAGAGTGACAAATTACCAGGAAAGAGAAGTTCACGGGAAGATATGTTATGCTGTCGGCGTCCAGTTTTTAACCGTTGCCTTTGCAAAAACAAAAGGGGCGTTTATTTCCACCCTCGCCTGAACTTTCACCCGACATACCTGCATACAGATTAAATCGTAAACTTATGTTATAACCTAAAACAATATAAAAAGTCACCTGTCAGAAATGACAGTATATTTTTTTTCAACGGACTTGATAAAATTAAATTTTAGATTTTTAAGGTTACAGTCTGCCGGTTGAGAAGAAAAAAACGAAAGCAGGCCGAAAGGGCATACTTTCGTATATGATAGAGATAACTACCGGGATTTAAAAGAAAAAATAAAGGATGCTGACCCATATTTAGGGGACATGGCTGAAGTAAAAGGTTGGGCTCTCAGCATAGGCAGGGAAAACCTTTTTACTCAGGTGTCAGCATCCTTTATGAGAAATATCTACCAAACTCTCTCTTTATTAACTGCTGTCTTCTCTATAATACTACTTATGAACGATTAATGCAATAGATGAAAAAAATTTTTTTTGCCGATTTACTCTCGCCGTCCTGAATACCTATACGGCGCATCTACTTAAATAAACCAGAAATTGTAGTATACTAAAAACTGTCTTTTTTTACAAGGGTAGAAAGAAATTCAGTTCACCGCTGATGTAAGATATTATACTTGCCCTGGCTGTATGATGGAAAGTGAAAATGAAAGCCCGGAAAAAGAACCTGATAATATTTACAGATATGGACGGGACACTTCTTGACAGTGAATACTCCTTTAAAAAGGCACTGCCCGCCCTTGAACTGATCAAAGAAAAAAAGATACCCCTTGTATTATGCTCCAGCAAAACACGGGCGGAAATCGAGCGTTACAGAATGCGGCTTGAAAACACCCATCCGTTTATTTCTGAAAACGGCGGTGGTATTTTTATACCGGAAAATTATTTCAGACCTGAAATCTTGGGCCGCGCCCCCGGGACGCGGGGGTCGGGCGATTATATTGTAATAAAGCTCGGGACGGACTATGCCGCGTTGAGAAAGGCACTGGAGGAACTGCGTTCGGAGGGATTTGATATTACCGGATTCGGCGATATGAGCAGCACGGAGATAGCGGCTCTGACGGGTCTGGAGATTTCTGAGGCGGCACTGGCGGCACGTAGGGATTTTGATGAACCGTTTAAGTTCAAGGGAGATGAAACGGCACTGAGAAAACTCCTGCAGCGAATCCGGTCCAAAGGACTTAATTATACACAGGGAGAACTGTTACATTTGACAGGTAACAACGATAAGGGCAGGGCGGTGGAGATATTGAAACAACTGTATAAAGGGCAGTACGGCGCTGTCGTCACAGCCGCTCTCGGCGACAGCCCCAACGACATAGAGATGCTGAAAAAAGTCGATTACCCTATCGTCATCAGGAAAAACGACGGGAGCTGCAATCCACAGATTCTCAGAGAGGTTGAAGGCTGTATCAAGGCTGACGGCCCCGGGCCTGAGGGATGGAACCGTGCTGTAATAAAACTACTTGAAACTATGCTCCTCTGAGGGAAATATTCCTTTTTCTATTTCCGCTTTATATGTTTTAACCGCCTCTAACGCCTCTTTCCTGATATTTGCGTATTGCTTTACGAACCGGGGGACGAATCTCTCGAACAGGCCGATAACGTCGTAAAGAACAAGCACCTGACCGTCGCAGTGAACTCCCGCCCCTATGCCTATGGTGGGGATTGAGAGCTCTTCCGTGATCCTCCGCGCAAGGTCCATGGGAATGGCTTCCAGCAACAGGGCGAATGCACCCGCATCCTCAATAACATGCGCTTCTTCCACTAATTTTTTCGCCGCTTCTTCCGTCTTTCCCTGAACCTTGTATCCTCCCATCCTGTGGATGGACTGCGGTGTAAGGCCGATATGCGCCATTACAGGTATGTCTGATTTGGTCATGGCCCTGATGTGTCCGGCGATTTCCGCGCCGCCTTCCATTTTGACTGCGGAGGCGCCTGCCTCCTTGAGAAACCTCCCGGCGTTCCTTACGGCATCGGAAATGCCCGTGTGGTAGGACATAAAAGGCATATCCCCTATCACCATGGCGTTTCTGACGGCCCTTGAGACTATCCTTGTATGGTAGATCATTTCATCCATGGTCACGGGCAGCGTGTTTTCCAGTCCCTGCACGACCATGCCCAGGGAATCCCCCACAAGAACAGCGTCTATGCCCGCCTCATCCACGATACGCGCAAAGGGATAATCATATGCCGTAAGCATAGTGATTTTCCCTCCGTTTCGTTTCTTTGCCAGAAAATCCTGGATTGTAAAAGCTGGCATGTTAGTTATCCGACTATTTCCACCAGTTCCAGATCAAAGATCAGCTCCTTGCCGGCAAGGGGATGATTCGCATCCATCATGAAGCCGTTTTCGGTGCGGTCTATTACGGTTACAAAGAAAGAGCTCCCGTCCGGTTTATGCATCTGAACGGTCTGGCCGATTTGAGGATCAAAATCCGCGGGGGCGTTTTCCCTCCTGAATTCAAAGACCTTTCTTTCATCACGCGGACCGTAGGCATCTTCCGGTGGAATTGTTATTGTCTTTGTCTCATTTGCGGACATGCCGACGATTCCCCTCTCAAAGCCCGGAATCGCTGTCCCCTCGCCGATGGTAAACTCTATCGGGGCCGTATTTACCGATGTCTCGACCACGTTTCCATTTGCGTCCTTTAAAGTGTAATGCACCTTCACCCTGTCTCCATCCTTTGCCTGCATTGATTTCCTCCTCTGTTAAGTTTTTATAGTACAGAAATTTTCCCTTCCATTATACTGCAATTGCATAAACCTTATCTTACAGTGGCCATAGGCCTTACAGTGGCATATTTCCAATATCTTATCGCTTTATAAAGGTTTTCCGGCAGACTCCTCTGCCTGCTTATGCCACATTAAGGATAACATACCGCACTTCCCACAATTATAACACATTGGCGGAGGCAAATAATCCATGCAGTTGCATAGGCCTTACAGTGACATAAAATACTGCGGGCAGGGCAGACTCCTCTGCCCGTTTATGCAATATTAAGATGAACTACCGCCGCTCTCTCCGCCTGGCAATAATAATACCGGTTCCGGCTCCGGCCAGTATCATGAAAAGGCAGAGTATCTGGCCCATGCTCAGGAACCCGAAAAACAGCCCGAGCTGGCTGTCCGGTTCGCGGACGAATTCTATGAAGAACCTCACGGTTCCGTATCCGATGATATACAGTGCAAGAAAAAAACCGTCAAAAAACTTCCGGTTGCGGATTTTCCAGAGAATGAGAAACAGGAAGATTCCCTCGAAAAACGCCTCGTACAACTGCGACGGATGCCTGAGCTGGTTGGTCCTGTCAAGCGGGAAATACATGCCCCACGGCACTGACGTGACGCGCCCGTACAGTTCGCCGTTGATGAAATTTCCTATTCTGCCGAATGTGTATCCAAGGGGGATCGACGGGATGAGAAAGTCCCCGAATCTCCAGAAATTCACCTTGTACCTGTAACAGAACAACGCAGAGGCCAAGATCACGCCGATCAGACCGCCGTGGTAAGACATCCCCGCAAGACCCGTGAAGTGAAAACCTCCCGAAAAGCTGAAGGGCAGGAATATCTCCAGAGGATGCGCAAGATAGTAATCAAGATTGTAAAAGACAACATATCCGATGCGTGCCCCGAGCATGAGCCCGAGTATGGCCCATACAAAGTAATTGTCGACCGTCTCCCTGGGATAGTCATACTCTTTCTTTTTCAGCCTGTAGGCTGACAGCAGGTATACAGCGGCAAAAGCGACCACATACATCAGCCCGTAGTAGCGTATCTGAAATTCCCCGATACGGATAATGTAAGGCTTGATATGCTCCGGGATGTGCTGCCAGAAATTTATGAAGTCATTTGCCATTTAAACACGCCCTATGCCGCGGGGTCCTTGAATATCACAAGTCTGATAAAGCGGGAGATTCTCTTTACGGACCTCAGGAAAAAGATCGCCGAAATAATAAAGATAAGGGCTGCCACCGCCTTTTCGAAGGTGGCTGTATTACCTATGTGAAGAAACTTCTGATTTGCTATATTAACCGTACTTAATACGAACAATATAACAACGAATGTGACCATGAAATGAAAGAGAGCGGCAACCCCTATCATTGCGTAAAGCCCGATGCGGCGAAGCATTTTTTTTGTTCCGGAGGTCGGCATGTTCAACTCATAACAGCCCCGCCCTTTCCATGATGAGCGGCACCTTGTCTTCAGCGCCGATGGCCATTATATGAACGCCGTCACATATTTTTTCATCACGCAACTGCTTGATATGGCGCGCCGCAATATTTATTCCCGCATCAAGTGCATTTTCTTTTCCGGCTGCCTTCAACTCCTCAATGAGATCGGAAGGCACCGTGATGCCAGGAACAAACTTATTCATGTAATTCGCCATTCCCGCACTCTTCAGGAGAACGAGACCTGCGAGCACTTTAATGGGAAACTTTCTTGCATACTTCATGAATTCCCTGAACTTGTCAATATCATAAATCGCCTGGGTCTGAAAAAATTTTGCTCCGGCCTCGACTTTCTTTTCGAACTTCATAAGCTGGGGTTCAATGGGGTTTGCCTCCGGGGTTACCACAGCGCCCTGGAAGAAATCGGTTGCCCCTTTCATTTCATTGCCCATCATGTCCCTGCCGTTATTGAGGGAATCAACGACCCTGAGAAGTTGGACGGATTCAATATCGTATACGGCCTTTGCGCCCTTGTGGTCTCCTGCATCAGGATGGTCGCCGGTCATGCACAGAACATTTTTGATTCCCAGCACGCTTGCGCCGAGCAGGTCCGACTGCAGGCCGATGCGGTTGCGGTCCCTGCAGGTCATCTGAAGTATCGGCTCGTGCCC
>JAADFS010000135.1 GCA_013152795.1 Deferribacteres bacterium | reverse complement strand
GCGACCGCCTCCTGCGCAGGCTGAATATCGGCAAGCCTGCATCATCCTACCGTTTCACCTTTGTCATGCTTGATGATGACCCGCGTGTCTTTCAGGCAAAGGGCGAGATAAAGAGCACATTCAGCAGGACCGTGTCCGACCTGCGTGACAGGAAGGTGATGGCATTCACGGATGACATCACCGAGGTTGTGCTTAAAAGGGGTAAAGAGGAGATAAAATTCCTGAGGACAAAGGCGCCTGTCTCGGTTGATACCACGGGGGAAAAAGAGGGGCAAGAACAGAAAGAAGAAGAGGAGGCTTCCGCATGGAAGACCGCTGACGGCAGGGCGGCGAAGGCAAAGGAAATCGACGGCATAATAAATACATTATCAGGGCTGGTCTGTGACGGATTCATAGAGGACAGCAAGAAAGAGGATTTCAAATCCCCGGTCTTTACGGCAACCCTGAAGGGGATCAACACCTACACAATCTCCATCTTCAGTAAAAAAGACGGCAAGTATACCGCCGTGTCCTCGACAAGCGAATATCCCTTCCTGATTTCAGAGTGGAAGGCCAAGAGGATCATGAAGGATTTCGGCAGCCTGATTGAAGAAAAGAAGAACAAGTCGTAAAGGTCAAAAGGCATATGTCAGATTTACGACTCCTGCCGTGAGGCGGGTGCTGCTGTCCGGAAACACGGCCTGAAGGAGGCCTTTTTGTTTTATGTCGCTCTCCCTGAGCCTTATCTCCGTGTAAGTGCCTCCCAGATAAAGGCTCATATTTGCAGACAGCTCCCGCGCCAGACCGAAACCCATATCCAGGCATGTGCCGCTGGTGTCAAATTTCACGTCCGGCACGGAACTGTTCTTTACCTCTGCATCAGGATAATGCGCATAAGCCGCCCTCCCGTCCAGCGCCCATTTTCCGAACTTATATCCGATTGCCGCTCCTGCCCCAATCCGCCACAGGCTGAAGTCTTCCGTAACATCACCGCTTACCGCTACTCCCCTTGAGACAAACTCATCCCTCCTGAAATGAATGCCGTCCCAGCCCCCTGATGCATAAATCCTGTAGTAAAGCCCTGCAACGGTGTTTTTATAACCAAACCTTATGTCATAAAACTGCCCGAAAACCTCCAGGTCATTCGTCTGCGTCGCGACGCCATCCGTCTCCCATGTCTCTGAATCCTCCAGGCCGAATGCCCAGTCCGTTACAATGCCGGCAAAGAGGTATCCCGGTTCAGTGAAGGTATACTCCGCCGATATTCCGAAGAGCACTGTATCGAGGACGGCCTCGGAAGTGATATCGTTTCCGAATGCCGTAGTGTTTTCTTCATATATGATACTCCCGTAGCCGCTGTGCACGCCGATACCGAAGCCTGAGGCCCCGGCATGAACTGCTGTAAGGAAAACAGCCGAAACAACAATCAAAAGAATATTTACCTTCAAAATCCTTCCCTCCGTTGTCTTTTGAAATTTCGCACACGATAGTGTCACGCGGCATTCCGCCCGGTCTATCTTACATAAAACAGGCGAGACTTTCATCCCTCAATTTCCCTTTCCTGCCTCCGATATTTCAGCGCGCATCCCGCTCTGACGTCCATCCGAGTTGTTATCATGCGGCAACTTGGATTAAGATAGAAGGAGTCAGGAAAATAATATTTCTTTAAACAAAGTGGAGAATCCATGTTTAAGCTGATATTCAAAATGATGGTGATAGTAATATTCACGGTCTTTCTTATAATAGGGCTTGCCGTGTGGAAAGGCGGAGAGCCTTTCAGGATATTGGGGGAGGGAACCATCGTTATAGGAAAGAGTATCTCGGAGTTCGGGGATTACGTGGATGAAATAGTAAAAGGCACGAAGAAGGTGAAAAAAACCTATAAAAAGCTGAAGGAATCCGTAAAACCCGAGAAAGGTGCCCTCGAGGAACTGAAGGAATGGGGAAGCGATAAGATATAGATGGCACCCCTTATAAGCGTACGAAACCTGAACAAGACCTTTCTCTCTCCCGGAAGGGAGCTTCATATATTAAAGGACATAACGTTTGACATTGAAGAGGGCGAAATGGTCTCGCTCATGGGTCCTTCCGGCGTCGGCAAGAGCACCCTGCTTCATATACTCGGCACCCTCGACAGACCCACAAGCGGAACGGTGTTATATGAAGGCAGGGATGTCTTTGCGCTCGGCAATGACAGGCTGGCTGATTTCAGGAGCAGGACAGTGGGGTTTGTGTTTCAGTTTCATCATCTCCTGCCGGAGTTCAGTACCATTGAGAATACCGTAATGCCCGCGCTTATAGCAGGAATAAGATACAGTGCGGCACGGGAAAAAGCCGGGCGCATACTGTCTGAGCTCGGGCTTTCCTCAAGACTGTCCCACAAGCCCGGGGAGCTTTCCGGGGGCGAACAGCAGAGAGTCGCTGTTGCAAGGGCGCTCATGCTCGACCCCAGGGTCGTGCTTGCCGATGAGCCCACGGGGAACCTCGATACGCAGACAGGGGAGGAGCTCTTCAGCCTCTTGACCGCACTGAACGGCAAGAAGGGCATCACTTTTATCATTGTCACGCATAATGAGGGAATCGCATCGCGATGCCGGAGGGTTATAAGGATGAGGGACGGAATGATCGAACCCTCATGAATAAACACAAGATGAAACCGGAGGATAAGAAAAGCCGTTCGGCGGGACTGAAGGAGCTTGCATATGAGCTTAAAGATGCATTCGATGCAGTCTCCCCTTTTATAGAGAAGCATACGGCGATAGTCTGCCCTGAATGCAGGCAGGTGTGCTGCCGTGACAAACACGGCCGCTCCGATGAAAATGACCTCATCTTTCTCAGGGCGCTCGGCGTGGAAATGCCGGACGGCCCGCCGGAACGCGGAGAATCAGAGCCGTGCCGGTTTCTCACTGAGACCGGCTGTTCCCTGCAGAGATGGATGAGGCCCTTCCGCTGTACCTTTTTCTTCTGCGACCCGCTGTTGAAAAGCCTGGAGAACGACAACGCCAAGCTCTACAGGGCATTTGTGCAATACTTCCAGCACCTCGTGTCAGTAAGGCGCAGGCTCCTTGAGTCTCAGGCAGTCCCTGATGTTGACTTACCCCGGCTGTATCTTTAAATTAATGTTACATAAACAGGCAGAGGGGTCTGCCGGAAAACCTTTATAAAGCGATGGGATATTGGAAATATGTCCTTGTTGCAGGAAATAACGGAAAGTGAAGTTCAAAAGGACGTCAATATGCTGTGCGGAGTATTACCTGAAGGTATCGCAGATAAAGCTTTCCCGGCAGACCCCTCTGCCCCGCAGGTGGTATTTTATGTCACTGTAAGGTAAACTTATTGTTCATAATGAAACAGGATACAGTTGAAATAATCCGTAATGCACTGCAAGGCCTTAAGGCCGAATGGGGCCTGGAGGCCGTTCCGGAGGTCGAGGTGGAGATCCCCAGGAACGGCAGCATGGGGGATATAGCCACGACAGTGGCGATGAGGCTTACAAAATCCCTCAGGAAGCCGCCGCGGGAGATCGCCGCTGAGATCGTTGAAAAGATAAAGGAACAGCAGGCGGATTTGTTCGAGACCGTTGAAACCGCAGGGCCGGGGTTTATCAATTTCAGGTTCAGGGCGGAGTTTCTCTGCAGAAGCCTTGCAGGGCTTCTGCGGAAAGGCCGCTCAGCCCTCAGGACGGATACCGGCAAGGGCCGGAAGATACAGGTGGAATTCGTAAGCGCCAACCCTACCGGGCCCCTTCATGTTGGCCACGGCAGGGGAGCGGCTGTCGGGGATGCGCTGTGCAATATCCTTAAGGCCGCGGGCTTTGATGTGCAGAAGGAATTCTATATCAACGATGCAGGCCTTCAGGTCAGGCTCCTCGGAGAGTCGGTGTTTGCGCGTTACCGGCAACTCCTGGGAACCGAGGTGCCTTTCCCGGAAGACGGATACAGGGGTGCCTATATTGAATCCATCGCAAAAGAGATACATGACAGATACGGCGACCGCTACAGGGATCAGACCTTTGAGCAATGCGGAGAGTTTTTCACAGAGTATGCATACAGGATGATGCTTGCCGGCATTGAAAGAGACCTCCGGGACTTCGGGGTGGTCTTTGACAGGTGGCAGAGTGAAAGAGAGCTTCACTCCCTGGGAAAGGTAAGGGAGGCGCTGGAGGAACTCCGGGCAAAGGGACTGCTCTATGAAAAAGACGGGGCCACATGGTTCAGGTCATCCCGGTTCGGGGATGACAAGGACAGGGTCGTCATCAAGCAGGACGGTGAATATACCTATTTCGCCTCTGACATCTGCTACCACAAGTACAAGCTCGAGAGGGGATTTGACACCATTATAGACATATGGGGGGCCGACCATCACGGTTACGTGCCGAGGATCAGGTCCGTGCTGGAGGCGTTTGATCTGCCCAGGGATAAATTCAGGGTGATACTCATCCAGATGGTGAACCTGCTCAGGCACGGCGAGCCCGTCCAGATGTCCAAAAGGGCCGGCGAGTTCATTACATTGCGCGAGGTGATGGACGAGGTCGGAGCCGATATCACGCGGTTCATCTTTCTTACAAGGAGGGCGGACAGCCATCTTGACTTTGATATTGATATTGCAAAGGAACAATCGGCCGAAAACCCGGTCTTTTATGTCCAGTATGCATTTGCAAGGATTTCAAGCCTGTTCAGACAGGCCGCTGAAAGGGGCATCAGGCTTGAGGAGGCGGAAGCAGGGGCGGCTGATTTGACCCTGCTGGCAGAAAACGAGGAGACCTCTATCATAAAAAAGCTGCTTCAGTATATAATGGTAGTGGAAGGCGCGGCGCATTCATGCGAACCGCACAGGATAACTTATTACCTGCAGGAGCTTGCGGGCATGTTCCACGCGTATTACTATAAATACCGGATAATATCCGGTGACGACAGGCTTACCCGCAGCCGGCTCTGTCTCTGCAGGGGGGTGCAGATCGTGCTTGAGGACGGACTGGGACTGCTCGGTGTCAGCGCCCCGGAGAAAATGTAACCATGCTTTACGTTACAGCATTAATCAT